>JAJQCL010000237.1 GCA_021202715.1 Lachnospiraceae bacterium | reverse complement strand
ATTGATTATATCTTATCAGCCACTCCTGTTACAACTTTATTATAGCACCTCAAATTGATAAAATGGGTATTGCTCAGAGAGGACTGTTGATATTTGTTGTATGTATTTTACTCTTTTTGACAGAATGGATTCCGATGGCTGCCGCGGCGGTACTTGGCTGTGTGTTGATGGTGGTGTTTGACGTTGCTTCTTTTTCAGAGGTATTTGGACAGTTTTCCTCGAGCTCTGTTATACTGGTTATATCAATGATGATCATTGGTGACGCCATGTTTCAGACAGGAGTAGCCGGACGAGTAGGTGAAATGATACTCAGTATTTCTGGAGGAAACGAGAGAAAACTGCTTTTTTTATGTGTGCTGACGGCGGCGGTTGTATCTGCCTTCCTTTCTAACGTGGCGACATTGTCAATGTTCATGGCTGTTTTTCAGAACCGGCAGCAAAAAGAAAAGTCCCTGGATTTGAGAAATATTATGCTGCCGGTTGCGATTGCATGTATACTGGGCGGTTCAGTAACGCTGGTGGGTTCAGCTCCCCAGATGACGACTCAAAATATATTGACAGAGATGACAGGGAAGGGTTTTCGATTCTTTGACTATGCATTCGTTGGTCTGATTCTGATTATTATTTTGCTTGTATATGTGATGACAGTCGGATATCCGTTGGGAAAACGGATCTGGGGAGGAAGAGAAATACCTGAAGAGTGGAAAAGGGAAGAGACAGAAGAAAAAACAGTTTCCAGACACCAGTTACGTATGCTGTTTATTTTCGTTATTACGGTCATATTATTTTTCCTGGAACCGGTACCGCTTGCGGTAATCGGCGCCGGAGCTGCAGTGAGTTGCATAATATTCGGGTGTACCGACCAGAGAAAGGCTTTTCAGGCGGTACAGTGGAGCAGCGTGACGAGGCTGGCAGGGTGTCTGGGAATTGTTCAGGCTCTGAAAGTCAGTGGAGGAGCGGATCTGCTGTCAGATGCAATTTTTTCCATTATCGGGACGGAGATTAATGCCTGGCCATTGTTTATCTGTTCTATTGTTCTGACTCAGGTGTTCAGTGAGTTTATGACCAATGGTACTGCTCTGGTGATTATTCTTCCTGTGGTGCTGAATATATGTAATACGATGGGATATTCACTTTACCCATTTGCCATGGGAATTACGCTGGCCTCGTCTATTGCTTTCAGTACTCCGCTTTCAAATACACCTTTAAATATGGTTGGAGTATACGGATACCGTTTCCGGGATTATTTCAGATATGGACTGGGACTGGACATTATACTGGCTGTTGCTAATGCCCTGCTGGTACCTCTTTTCTTCCCATTCTGAACGGGAGCCTGCTTATCTGTCTGTCAGAGTTTGCTGTGTGACATTATAGACTTTTTCCTTATTTTTTGATAGGATAAATGAGGTCAAAGGTATTTGCTCCGAGGTTGACTTTTGACCATTATATCATCGACTATGAAGGGAATATTTTAATGGCAGGGGCATATTCAGGACAGTTGACAAATAGAGAAAGAATAGCTGAGACACTGCGCAGGGGGATCTATTTTGGTGATTTCCGTCCTGGTCAGGAACTTGTTCAGAATACTATTGCCGGACAATTAGGAGTTTCACGAATGCCTGTCCGCGAAGCAATTTATATTCTTCTGGCCGAAGGTCTGGTTGAACATATCCCCAATCGCGGTTTTTTTGTCAAAAAAATTGATAGAAACTTTTTTGAAGATTATTATTTTGTCCGCATCATATTTGAACAGCGTGCGGTATCTCATATTTGCAAGACGCTGGAAGATACAAAGCCGCTGTTGCAGTTGCAGGAACTTGAGCGCACTGCCTATGAATGTTATGATCTTAAAAGGCTTAGCCAGTGTACCGATTTTCTTCAGTCCTACGAAAGACAGCACTGCGGCAGTCCGCGTTTGGCTGATTATCTGAAGCAGCTGACGACTATGTCTCCGCGTCGGATTTCCCAAACCAGCGAAGATCAGCGAAAGTTTGTTGATTCATCTTTTGACTATCATCAGAATCTGATTCAGGCTATGCTTGACAGAGACTGTGAAAAGACGTCCTGTCTTATATCGCAGCACCTGGAACTGAGCAAGCAGTATTACTTTTCTATCCGGGAACAACTCCATCTTGACGATTAAAATGAGAAACATCCCGAAGGGGCCTTCCGAACGACGGAAGGTCTCTTTTTTAGGACTTGCAACTTTACAGAATACGCGGTAAAATGAATCTCGACTTTGGAATACAGGGGGATGTGCGATGAGACACAGATTCGGCCGGGGAGCGGCTCTGGGACTGGCGCTCCTGCTGACGCTGACGGGCTGCGGTTCCGTGAGCTTTGAACCGGAGGCGTCCGCTCTTTACGTGACGAAAGAAGGAACCGTGACCGGCGCGGAGATCGAGAGCTTCGACAACAGCGCGTTCACCGAGGCGCGCTACGACGAGACGGAGCTTACAGAGTTCGTGGAGGAAGCTGTTATTTCCTATAATAAAGAGGCCTGCGGACAGGAATACGCCTATGCGGAGGATACGGAGGAGGCGCTGGCTGTCAGCGTGGAGAAGCTGGAAGTGGCCGACGCGGTGGCGACGCTGTATCTGAATTATGCTTCATGTGAAGACTATCTGGCCTTCAACGGGACCGACGAGACCGTGACGGAGCTGTCGGTGCAGACGGCGGCGGATGCGGTCACGGCGGGCGTTTCTTTGGACGGTCTGGTGGACGGTGACGGCGCGGCGGTAGATACGTCGAAGATGCAGGAGAGCACGAAATATTATGTGGTGACGATCGCCGGAGAGACCGACCTGGTGGTGGACGGCAAAATCGCTGCGGTGTCTGAGGGCGTGACGGTGACTGATAAACATACCGTGACCGTGAGCGGCGGCGAGACCGTGTATATTGTTTTCAAGTAGACGGCAGAACGAAAGCGAATTCTGTAATCTGTCTTAAGAATGGATTGAAAGGAAGAACCGGGGAAGCTCTCCCCGGAGCCTGAAAATAGAGGAGGAACATGATGGAAAAGACCATGGAAAAGATCGTAGCTCTGGCGAAGTCCAGAGGCTTTGTATACCCCGGCTCCGAGATCTACGGCGGCCTGGCCAATACCTGGGATTACGGCAACCTGGGTGTGGAGCTGAAGAACAACGTTAAGAAGGCCTGGTGGCAGAAATTCGTGCAGGAGAACCCCTACAACGTGGGCGTGGACTGCGCGATTCTCATGAATTCCCAGACCTGGGTGGCCAGCGGCCATCTGGGCGGCTTCAGTGACCCGCTGATGGACTGCCGCTGCTGCCACGAGCGCTTCCGCGCCGACAAGCTGATCGAGGATTACTGTGAGGAGCAGGGCATCACCCTTGAGGAGCCGGTAGACGCCTGGAGCCCTGAACAGATGCAGGACTACATCCGTGAGCACGCGATCCCCTGCCCGACCTGCGGTAAGCATGATTTTACTGATATCCGTCAGTTCAACCTGATGTTCAAGACCTTCCAGGGTGTCACCGAGGACGCGAAGAACACCGTATACCTGCGTCCGGAGACGGCCCAGGGCATCTTCGTGAACTTTAAAAATGTACAGAGAACCTCGCGGAAGAAGATTCCCTTCGGCATCGGTCAGATCGGCAAATCCTTCCGCAACGAGATCACGCCCGGAAACTTCACCTTCCGTACCCGTGAATTCGAGCAGATGGAGCTGGAATTCTTCTGCGCGCCCGGCACTGACCTGGAGTGGTTCGCCTATTGGAAGAAGGCCTGTATCGAGTGGCTGCAGTCGCTCGGAATTAAAGAAGATGAGATGCGGGCGAGAGACCATTCCCCCGAGGAGCTCTGCTTCTACAGCAAGGCGACGACCGATCTGGAATTCCTCTTCCCCTTCGGCTGGGGCGAGCTGTGGGGCATTGCTGACCGCACGGATTATGACCTCACTCAGCATCAGAACACCTCCGGCGAGGATATGGCGTATTTCGACGACGAGCGCAAGGAGAAATACATCCCCTACGTCATCGAGCCGTCGCTGGGCGCGGACCGCGTGACGCTGGCCTTCCTCTGCAGCGCGTATGATGAGGAAGAGATCGGCGAGGGCGACGTTCGCACGGTGCTGCATTTCCATCCGGCTCTGGCGCCGGTGAAGATCGGCATTCTGCCGCTTTCCAAGAAGCTGAACGCGCAGGCGCAGGCCATCTACACCGAGCTGTCGAAATACTATAACTGTGAGTATGACGACCGTGGAAACATCGGCAAGCGCTATCGTCGTCAGGATGAGATCGGTACGCCTTTCTGCATCACCTACGATTTTGATTCCGAAAATGACGGCGCCGTGACGGTGCGCGACCGCGACACCATGGAACAGGTGCGCATCCCGATCGACGGACTGAAGGACTATTTTGAGGATAAATTCCGCTTCTAAGTGTGGAGGCAGCCGACAGGAAGAATATTAAGAATTTGACTGTCTGTCTTCACATCGATCACGAGACATTGACCCAACCAGGAGGTCTGACATGAAGATTTACAACACACTGACCCGGAAGAAGGAGGAATTCATCCCTCTGGAGTCGGGCAAGGTCCGCATGTATGTATGCGGCCCCACGGTTTACAACCTGATTCATATCGGAAATGCCCGCCCCATGATCTTCTTTGACACGGTGCGCCGGTATTTCGAATATCGTCACTATAAGGTGAATTATGTATCCAACTTTACCGATGTGGACGATAAGATCATCAAGAAGGCGCAGGAGGAGGGCGTGGAGGCCTCCGTGATTTCCGAACGCTATATCGCCGAATGCCGCAAGGACATGGAGGGGATGAACGTGAGGCCCGCCACGACCACGCCGCTGGCGACGCAGGAGATCGACGGCATGATCGAGATGATCTCCACGCTGATCGAGAAGGGCTTCGCCTACGAGGTGGACGGCACCGTCTACTATCGGGTGCGGAAGTTCGCGGATTACGGCAAGCTCTCCGGCAAGAACCTCGACGATCTGCGTTCCGGGAACCGGACGCTGCTGGTCACCGGCGAGGAGCAGAAGGAGGACCCGATGGACTTCGTTCTCTGGAAGCCGAAGAAGGAGGGCGAGCCCTACTGGGAGTCTCCCTGGGGGAAGGGCCGTCCCGGCTGGCACATCGAGTGCTCGGTGATGTCGAAGAAATATCTGGGAGAGCAGATCGACATCCACGGCGGCGGTGAGGACCTGATTTTCCCGCATCACGAAAATGAGATCGCGCAGAGCGAGGCGGCCAGCGGTAAGGAGTTCTCCCACTACTGGATGCACAACGCTTTCCTGAACATTGATAATAAGAAGATGTCCAAGTCTCTGGGGAATTTCTTCACGGTGCGCGACATCAGTGAGAAATACGACCTGCAGGTGTTGCGTTTCTTCATGCTGAGCGCCCACTACCGCAGTCCGCTGAACTTCAGCGCCGAGCTGATGGAGGCGGCGAAGAACGGCCTCGACCGCATCGTTACGGCGGTGCGCCGGGTGGAGGAGCTGGACGCAAAAGCGGCGCCCGGAGAGCTGGACCCGGAGACGAAGGAGGCGGTGGACGCCCTGGTGTGCAAGTTCGAGGAGGCCATGGACGATGATTTTAACACGGCCGACGGGATCGCGGCACTCTTCGAGCTGGTGAAGCTGGCCAACACCACGGTGACGGAGGAGAGCAGTGCCGCCTGCACCGCGTATTTCCGGGAGAAGATGCAGACGCTCTGTCAGGTGCTGGGCATCATCACGACGGTTTCCGAGGAGATGCTCGATGAGGAGATCGAGGCGCTGATCGAGGAGCGGCAGACCGCCCGCAAGGCGAAGAACTTCGCCCGGGCCGATGAGATCCGGGATCAGCTGGCGGAGAAGGGCATCCTGCTGAAGGACACCCGCGAAGGAGTGAAATGGAGCAGAGCATAAGAGAGGGCTTTGGCCTGGCAGACAGGGATGTGAGAGAGATCTCCTCCCTGTCTCTGGCATTTCTGGGGGATTCGGTGTATGAGCTGATCGTGCGCACGCTGTTGGTGGAGCAGTCTGCGGACCGGCCGAAGGTACTCAGCCAGAAAAAGAGCCGTCTGGTGCGGGCTGAGACTCAGGCGGCGATGGCCGATTACCTGCGGACAGAGAACCTCCTGACGGAGGAGGAGCTGGCCGTGTACCGCCGGGGGCGCAATGCCAATCCCGCCACCACGGCGCGGCATGCCACGGTGGGCGATTATCACCGGGCAACCGGCTTCGAGAGCCTCATGGGATACCTGTATCTGGCGGGGCGGGAGGAGCGTCTGGTGGAGCTGGTGCGCCTGGGTCTGGAGCACGCAGAAGAGGAAAATCAATAACGCTTATTGGCAGCGTGGAAAAATGCGCTGTCGGATAGATGATGGCAGGGAGTAAGAGAACGTATGCAGAGAGAAGAAGTGATTGAGGGGCGCAACGCCGTGCTGGAGGCATTCCGCGCCGGAAAGACCATCGACAAGCTGTTTCTGCTGGACGGCTGCCAGGACGGCCCGATTCGCAGCATTTTCCGCGAGGCGAAAAAACATGATACCATTGTGCAGTTCGCCCGTAAGGAACGCCTGGATCAGCTCTCCCCGACGGGAAAGCATCAGGGTGTTGTTGCCTGCGCGGCGGCCTTCGAGTATGCGACCGTGGAGGAGATTCTGGAGAAAGCCCGTGCCAAAGGGGAGGACCCCTTCATCTTCCTACTTGACGGCATCGAGGACCCGCACAATCTGGGGGCCATCGTTCGTACGGCGAATCTGGCCGGGGCGCATGGCGTCATCATCCCTAAGAACCGGGCCGTGGGACTGACTGCTGCCGTGGCCCGGGCTTCGGCCGGCGCCCTGCACTATACGCCGGTGGCGAAGGTGACGAACCTCTCCTCGACCATTGAAGCTCTGAAAAAAGAGGGACTGTGGTTCGCCTGTGCGGACATGGACGGGGAAGTCCTGTATGATCTGAATTTGACCGGTCCGTTGGGGCTGGTCATTGGCAGCGAGGGCTCCGGCGTCTCCCGTCTGGTACGGGAGAAATGCGACATGACGGCTTCGATTCCCATGCAGGGAGACATTGATTCGCTCAACGCCTCTGTGGCTGCCGGGGTACTGGCTTTCGAGGTTGTA
>JAJQCL010000036.1 GCA_021202715.1 Lachnospiraceae bacterium | reverse complement strand
TTGCTCCGTGCTAATGCACTCTCACAATCCTAAAACATTCGTAATCCGCACAATTTTTTTGCAAAAATCGTGCTACTTACTCATGTTTTGGCGGGTCGTAAAGTCATGAATCGGACCGCAAGCGTTCCATTCATGACTTTCGATCCTGGTATCATATACATACAAAAATCAAAGGTTTTCTCTGACCGTCTTTGCAATTCCTTCCGCATTCATGCCGTAGTAATCAAATACCTCCTGCGGCATACCGGTGATGACCGGTGTGTCAGGCAGGGCGATATTGACCACTTTTTTCGGATTCGTGCGGCTCACGGTCTGTGCCACGACAGCGCCCAGGCCGCCAAAGGGAGAGTGCACCTCCACGGTAAACACCAGGCGGGCCGACTGTGCGGCGCGCAGCACCGCGGCCTCATCCAGCGGCTTCAGGCAGTACATATCCAGCACGGTGGACTCAATTCCTTCACGGGCCAGAAGCTCCGCCGCGTCGTTCGCCGGCTTCACCATTTCTCCGCAGGCGATCAGTGCCACGTCCGCTCCTTCCCGGAGCACTGTGGCCCGGTCCATTTCAAAGGGACAATGATCTTCTGTATAGACATCTTCAACCGGGCCGCGTCCCACGCGGACATAGGCGGGCTTCGTATCTTCCAGCAGCGCCTCCGTCAGCCGCGCGGTCTGGAAACGGTCGCTCGGCAGGTAGACCCGCATATTGGGGATGGCCGACATGGCCGCGATGTCCTGCGCCGAGTGATGGCTCATACCCAGCGCGCCGTAACTGATGCCGCCGCTGACGCCGATGAGCTTGACATTGGTATCCGAGTAGGCCACGTCGATCTTCGCCTGCTCGTAGCTTCGGGCGGAGAGGAAGCAGGCCGGAGCGGCCGCGAAGGCCTTACGGCCGCATTTCGCAAGACCCGCGGAGATACTCACCAGATCCTGCTCGGCAATCCCCACTTCGACGAACTGCTCCGGATACGTATCGGCAAACGGTTTCAGGGCGGCGCTGCCGCGGGCATCACTGCACAGCACAACGATTTTCTTATCTTCCTTCGCTCTCTCCATCAGCACCTCGCAGATGGCCTGACGATTCGGTATCTTATTCACTGAGAATAGCCTCCTTTCGGCTTGCGAGATCCCGCATGATCTGCTCGTATTCCTCCTGCGTGGGCAGCTTATGATGCCAGTCATATTTATTCTCCATGACCGCCGAGCCGCAGCCCTTCACGGTATTGGCAATGATCACGGTAGGACAGCCCTTCACATTCCGCGCATTCTTAAAGGCCCGGCTCAGATCCTCAATGTCATGGCCGTCCGCTTCCTCCACATGCCAGCCGAAGCTGCCGAAGCGGGCCCCCAGGTCGTCCTGATGCATCACGTCCTCCGTATTCCCGGACATCTGCAGCCGGTTCCGGTCCACGATCGCGCAGAGATTGTCCAGGCGGTAATGACTCGCGGCCATGACCGCTTCCCAGACCGACCCTTCAGCCAGTTCACCGTCACCCATGAGAGTATAGACGCGGTAGCTTCGCCCATCCATCTTCCCGGCCAGCGCCATGCCCGTACACACGGGGAGGCCATGTCCCAGAGAGCCGGAATTCATCTCGATGCCCGGCAGCTTGTTATTGGGATGACCGATAAAGGGAGAACCGAATTTCGAGAACTCATGGATCACCCGTTCCGTGGAGAAAAACCCCTTCGCCGCCAGCACCGAGTACAGAGCCTCGACCGAGTGCCCCTTGCTCATAACAAAACGGTCCCGGTCCGGGTCATCCTGGTTCTCCGGCCCGATGTTCATTTCCTTAAAATACAGGGTGACCAGAATATCCATCGCGCTCATATCGCCGCCGATGTGGCCGCCCTTCCCCTCCATGATCATGTTCACTGCGTTCATACGCAGGTCATAGGCTTTCGCCTGCAGCTGTTTATTATCCATGGTCTGTTCACTCTCCTCTGAGATATGCTTTGACTTCTTCCTCGATGAGATCATAGAGATCCGGCGTCACACCGATGTATTTACAGGCCTCATAGAGCACCGGCACCACATTCTGATGGATCCCCACGCAATGATGAATGTAGGGTCCCTCCACGATCTTCGCCTCCAGACGCTTGATGTTCTCCACCTCCACCCAGAGATAGGTTCCCATGCCTTTCGGCCCGTCGCCGCCCCGGGCATTCCCCAGAAGCAGCGAATACTCCCCGTTGTCCCCGTCGAAACGGCAGAGCGTCACGTCCCCGTGCTTCGCCTCCGCCGTCAGACTTCCGGGGTGATCGAAGGCCAGAGGGTACGTGAGCTTCGGGCGCTCCCGCGCCACCGACACGGGCCAGGGGCCGCAGTGCTGCAGCAGCTCGCCGTTCTCGATGTCCGGATGGCGGATCGTCCAGTCCGCGAAGAAGCTCCGTGTCTCTCCCATCGCCGCCGCCTCCGCCAGCAGAGCCGTAATGGCGCCGTGAATATCTGTCTCGCAGACCACCGGGATGCCTTTCTCATTGAGGATCGCGTTCGCGGCACAGGGCATGATGCCGATCTCCGTCTGCAGCGCATTCCAGCACTGGATCGCTGCCGCCTGACAGCCGTATTTCTCCGTCAGGTTCTCCAGCGCCAGGGCCAGTGCTGCCACACTCTCCACTTCATCCTCCCGGATGCAGATCTCCATCGTCTCGCGGATATGAGCCAGCATCCCGGCCATCCGTGCTTCATCCTGACGAACAGCCCGCATCTCCTCGGTCAGCTCCGTCATGGGCACAGGAGACAGCTGAATATTAAAACGTTCCAGCAGCTCGCCCTCATTGCACATTGTGCTCCAGAACTCAAACGGGCGCGTGGAGATCTGCAGGATCCGGATGTTCTGGAAGGTCCGGACCACGTTGCAGACAGCCAGGAAATCCCGTAGCCCCCGTTCGAAGACCGGATCGTCCAGGCGGCAGTTGGTCATATACGTGAACGGAACCCGGAACCGCCGCAGCACCTTTCCTGTGGCAAAAAGCCCGCACTGCGTGTCCCGCAGGCGAACGCCGTTCTCGTCCGGACGCTCATCCAGAGGTCCCCAGAGCAGCACCGGAACGTTCAGATCCTTTGCCAGACGGGCGCACTCGAACTCCGTGCCGAAATTACAGTGGGGAAGGAAGAGCCCGTCCACCTTCTCCCGGCGAAATTTCTCTGCGATCTTCACACGGTCCCCGTCGTCATAGAGGAGTCCTTCCTCGTTGATATCATCGATGTCTACAAAGTCTACGCCCAGCTCCCGCAGCCGGTCCGCCGTCAGCTTCCGGTATTTTCTGGCATCCGGAGCGCTGAAAATACTCCGCCGCGTAGGGGCATAACCCAGTTTTATATGCGCCATATGTTACTCTCTTTCCTGCGGAGAGCGGCTCCGCATTCTGTTTTCTCGGGCTGCAGACGGCAGTTCAGAACCTGCAATCGTCTCAAATTCATTGTAGAGGCCAGTTTACTTTACTTCAATCGAAAGTAAAGTAAATCTATGTGCGTTTTGCGCTTAATTTTCAGCTTGATTCTTGTATGTTCACAAAATATGTTTTATAATGAGGCAAGGAAAAAGGTCATAAAATGTTGCCGTATATACGGAGATAATAAACTTTGCAGGAGGAACGAATGATGTCCATCACGGCAAAAGAGCTGGCAAAGAAACTGAACCTGTCCGCCACAGCGGTCTCCATGGCGCTGAACAACCGTCCCGGCGTCAGCACGGAGACACGTGAGCGTGTTCTGAAGGCGGCCCAGCAATACGGCTACGATTTCTCCCGGCTTGCCGCCAAAAACACGGAGAAACGCACCATCTACGTCCTCTTTTACCGGGCGCACAATGCGATCCTCTCCTACTCTCCCATCTTCATGGAGCTGTCCGACGGCATCATGCAGGAATGCTCCCGTCTCGGGTATCCGATGAAGACTGTGCAGTTTTATGAAAAGAAGGATGATCTGGAGCTTCTGCTGGAGGAGCTGCGCCTGGCGGACTGCGGCGGGCTGATCCTCATCGGCACGGAAATGAGCGCTGAGGCCTTCCGGCATTTCCAGAGCCTGAAGTGTCCGATCGTACTTCTGGACAACTGCTTCGACGGGCTGGACTGCAACTGTGTCCTCATCAACAACCGGCAGGGCGCCTACCGGGCCACCGAATACCTGATCTCCCGACGAATGGCGCAGCCCGGCTACCTGAAATCCTCCTATCCTCTGAACAATTTCAACGAGCGCATGGAAGGCTTCCAGCGCGCCGTGCGCGACAGCGGCATGTCCTACTCGCGTTCCCCGGTCCATACCCTCTCCCCCACCCTGGAGGGCGCTTTCGCCGATATGATGGAGGTTCTGGAGCAGAAAGCTCCCCTGGCGGAGTGCTATTTCGCCGACAACGATCTCATTGCCATCGGCGCCATGAAGGCTCTGAAAACCAAAGGCTATCGGATCCCCGAGGACATCGCCGTCATCGGTTTCGACAATATCTCCGAGAGCCGCGTCGTCGATCTGTCCCTGACCACCATTAATATTCCCCGGCATTGCATGGCTCAGGTAGCCGTGCGCCGCATCGACGAGCTGATCCACGAGCGCGCCCCGTATTTTTCTAAAATCCAGATCTCCACGAGTCTGGTGAAGCGTTTCTCCGCCTGAGCAGAGCAGACTTCAGCTTTCCGGGAAAAGATCTTCTGATTCCACTCAGGCTGTCATACGTGTTTTCCGCGCGGGCAAAGGACCTGTCAATGTCCGGAGTCTTTACTTTATCCATGAAACATATCAAGTAGAATCTTCTTTATCTTCCACTAAATCGCCCTGTCCCCGTGGACGGTTTCCGGGAAACATGCTAGACTGTTCATATCAGAAAACCGGACAGATCATGACATAACATTTACAGCTGAATCACGGGAGGAAGATATGGAAAAAATTGAGAGATGGGGCGTCTTCGAGGCCGCAGTGCCGGGACGAACCGAAGGCAATCCCTTTACCGATTATGAGATGCAGGGCACCTTCACCGGGCCGCAGGAGACGCGCACGGTGGAGGGATTTTATGACGGCGACGGCACCTGGCGGGTGCGTTTCATGCCCTCCTTCGAAGGAGAATACACTTATCAGATCAGCGGCAGCTTCTCTGACCGCGAGACCGAAGGCCGTTTCCTGGTCACGGCGCCGGAACCGAACAATCACGGGCCGGTCCGGGTTCACAACCGCTATCACCTGGCCTGGGAGGACGGCACGCCCCACTATTCCCTGGGAACCACCTGCTATACCTTCGATCTGCAGCGGGAGGAGATTGTCGAGGAGACCTTCCGGGAACTGGAGAAGGGATATTTTAACAAAATGCGTTTCTGTCTCTTCCCCAAGCACTATGATTTCTGTCTGTACGACCCGATCGCCTTCCCCTACGAGGGGACACCCATGGACGCCTCCGTCCTGACCCGGGAGAATTTCGATCAGTATAACGGTAATCCGCCCGGCAATCACTGGGATTTCACGCGCTTTAACCCGGCCTTCTTCCAGATTCATGACCGGACGATCCGGCGTCTTATGGATATGGGCATCGAAGCGGATCTGATCCTCTTCCACGCCTATGACCGCTGGGGTTTCTCCCAAATGTCGATGGAGGACAACCGGCGGTATCTCCGTTATGTCGCCGCCCGCTACAGCGCCTTCCGCAATGTCTGGTGGGCGCTGGCCAACGAGTATGAACTCCTGCATCACAGCAAAGCAGACTGGGATATTCTGGGTAAAGAACTCAGATCCCACGATCCGTACGGCCATCTGCTGTCGATCCACAACTGTGAAGTCTTCTACGACTATTCGAAGGACTGGATCACCCACTGCAGCTGCCAGCGCTGCGACCACTACCGTACCACGGAATCCACGGACGAGCTCCGCATGCAGTACGGCAAACCCGTGGTCTGGGATGAATTCGGCTATGAAGGAGATTTCCCGCACTGCTGGGGCAACTTCACACCGGAGGAAATCGTGCGCCGCAGCTGGGAAGCCCTGTTGCGCGGCGGCTACTGCGGACACGGTGAAACCTTCCTCAGTGACGACAATATCATCTGGTGGGCGCACGGCGGCCGCCTGAAAGGACAAAGCGCCGAACGTTTCCGCTTCATGAAGGACTTTCTCACCGAGGTTCCCGGCTGCGGCCTAAAACTCGCGAGGCTGCGCGACGATAAACATTTTCAGTGGGACGACAAAGTGGCCGTCCCCGAAGACCCCCGGTATGAGGGAACCTGGTATTTCTTCTATTATAGTCTCTGGCAGCCCGCCTTCCGCCAGATCTGGGTGAACGACACCACCTGGTTCGACGTGGACGTGATCGACACCTGGCAGATGACCGTGACTCCCATCGGCCGCCGCCGGGGCCGTTTCAACGTTCCTCTGGGGACGAAGCAGTATATGGGAATCCGACTGCGGAAGAGCGAAGTGCAGGATGATCTCTGATCTTAAAGTCTTCCCGTGTCATGCGGCACAGGCAGCCTTTCCCCCTTATCACGTCAAAAAGAGCCGCTCACGCGGCTCTTTCACATACTGCGATATTTCATTGCTTTACCCTACAGGATCCCCACCGCCTCAAGCAGCAGGATGAGAAGCAGCGCCGGTGCGATATAGCGGATCATGACGCTGTGAAGACGCCGACGCCGGAACTTCTGGCCGGTCTTCTCCACCTCCCCGGTGATCGTATCCGGCTTCAGAACCCATCCGATCAGGATGCAGGTTCCCAGCGCCACAGCCGGCATCAGGCAGTTGTTGCTGATATAATCAAGAATATCCAGGATCTGTGCCGTGGAACCATTCGGCAGTTTGATCTCAAAATAAAAGCGATTATAGCCCAGACAGACAATGATCCCGACGCACAGCGCAATCGCGGTTTCCAGCAGCGTGGCCTTTGTCCTGGACAGATGGAACTGATCCATGAAGCTGGAAACGACCGCCTCCATGATGGAGATCCCACTGCTCAGCGCCGCGAAGAAAACCATCACGAAGAACAGGCAGCCAATCACATTTCCCGCGCTGCCCATCGCCGCGAACACCTTCGGAAGCGAGACAAACATCAGTCCCGGGCCGGAAGCTGCCAGACCGTCCCGCCCCTTAAAGCAGTACACCGCCGGGGTGACCATGAGGCCGGCCAGATAGGCGGGAAGT
>JAJQCL010000072.1:2481-7118 GCA_021202715.1 Lachnospiraceae bacterium | reverse complement strand
ACAAAGTCCTACGGAGCAGGGGAAAACCGGGTGGAGGTTCTGAAAAGCCTGAATCTGTCCATCGAAAAGGGGGAGTTCTGCGTCCTGCTGGGACCGTCCGGCTCCGGCAAGTCGACGCTGCTCAACATCGTGGGCGGCATCGACCGGGCGGATGCGGGGGAGATCTGCATTCAGGGTGAACGCATGGCGGACATGGATGAGAAGCGGCTGACGCAGTACCGACGGAAGCATCTGGGCTATATCTTCCAGATGTACAACCTGATCTCGAACCTGACCGTGCGGGAGAATATCGAGGTCGGGGCCTATCTGGGCGAAAAACCGCTGGATGTGGAGGAGCTTCTGCATATCCTGGGGCTGTATGAGCACCGGAATAAACGGCCGGATCAGCTCTCCGGAGGGCAGCAGCAGCGAACCGCCATCGGCCGGGCGATCGTGAAGAACCCGGATATCCTGCTGTGTGATGAACCGACCGGCGCGCTGGATTATAAAACATCGAAGGAGATTTTAAAGCTGATCGAGACGGTGAACCGGACCTACGGAAACACTGTGATCATGGTGACGCACAACGATGCCATCCGGGGGATGGCGGACCGCGTGGTGCGGCTGCGCGACGGACAGATCCGCAGCGACGAGCGGAACGCGCGGCGGACGCCGGCAGAAGAGCTGGAGTGGTAGGAGGGCGCGATGAGAAATCCACTGCACAAAAGGCTGCCGCGGGAGCTGCGGGAGGATGCGGGGAAATATCTGGTGATCTTTCTCCTTCTTGTCCTTTCAATCGGCTTTGTCTCAGGTTTTCTGGTGGCGGACGGCAGTCTGATGGCTGCTTACGAGGAGAGCTTTGAGAAATACAATGTGGAGGACGGGCATTTCAGTGCGCGTAAGGCGCTGAACCGGGCGCAGAAAAAGGCGGCCGAGAGCTGCGGCATCACGATCTATGAGAATTTCTACCGGGATGAGGCACTGACCTCCCACAACAGTACGCTGCGGATCTTCAGCCAGAGAACGGAGGTCGATCTGGCCTGCCTGATGGAGGGAGAAATGCCGACGGAGATGGGGGAGATCGCCGTGGACCGCATGTATGCAGAGAATAATGGCCTTGAGATCGGCGATACCCTGACCGGGCCGGACGGCGTCTGGACGGTGACGGGGCTGATCGCTCTGTCGGACTACAGCTGCCTGTTTTCAGATAACAACGATACCATGTTTGACGCGGTACAGTTCGGCGTGGCGGTCGTGACGGAGGAGGCATTTGCCTGTTTTTCCACGGACGACCTTATTTACAGCTACGCCTGGAAATATGATACGGCGCCGGTCGACGAGGCGGAAGAGAAGGAGATGGCCGACGCTCTGCTGGAGGCTCTGACAGGCGAGATCAGTCTGGAGACCTACATCCCCCGTTATCTGAATCAGGCCATCCAGTTTACCGGGGAGGATATGGGCAGCGACCGGGGCATGATGATCACATTGCTTTACATGGTCATCGTGATCCTCGCATTTGTCTTCGGCATCACGATCCGGCATACGATCGCCCGGGAGGCGGGCGTCATCGGTACGCTCCGGGCTTCCGGCTATACGCGCAGGGAGCTTCTGGCACATTATATGACGGTCCCCATGGCGGTGACGCTCTGCGGGGCCCTGGTGGGGAATGTTCTGGGGTATACGCTGGGCGAGGATCTCTGCGCGGGGATGTATTACGGCAGCTACAGCCTGCCCACGTATGTCACCCTCTGGAGCGGGGAGGCTTTCATTCTGACGACAGTGATCCCGGTGCTGATGATGGCGGTTCTCGATACGGTGATCCTGGCCCGGGATCTGCGCCTTTCTCCGCTGAAATTTTTGCGGCATGATCTGAGCCGGGGGAGAGGGCGGCGCACCCTGCCGCTGCCGGCCCGTCTGCCCTTCTGGGGGCGGTTTCGCGTCCGCATTCTGCTACAGAACGCAGGCGGTTATCTGATGATGTTTGTGGGGATCGTTTTTGCCAATCTGCTGCTGATGTTCGGGCTGGGACTGCCGGCGGTGCTGGATTACTATCAGGAGACGATCGAGGAGAACCGTCTGTGTGAGTATCAGTACATGCTCCAGATGCCGCTGGATATGGAGAAGGAGGGGCGGAAGCTTGAAAGCACGCTCTCACTTCTTTATTTTTCTTACGCTGTTCAGACGGACAATGAGGAAGCGGAGGAATTCAGCGCCTATACGCTTACGGTACAGCAGACGGAGACCCGCACCGAGGAGGTGATCCTCTACGGCGTGGAGCCGGACAGTCGCTATGTGACGCTCGATGCGGCGGACGGAGAGATTTACATCTCGTCGGCGTATGCAGAGAAATACCTGATCGGGACGGGGGATACGATCACGCTCAGCGAGCTCTACGAGGAGAAAAGCTATGAGCTGACCGTGACCGGCGTGTATGACTATGAAGGAGCTATCTGTGTCTTCATGACACGGAGCACGCTGAACGCGCTGTTCGATCTGGGGGAGGACTATTTCTGCGGCTATTTCTCCGACACGGAGATCACGGATATCGATGAAGAGTACATCGGCTCGGTGATCGATCTGGAGGATCTGACAAAGGTCTCCCGGCAGCTGGACGTCTCCATGGGGAGCATGATGCTCATGGTAGACGGCTTTGCCGTGCTGATTTTCATCGTGTTGATCTATCTCCTGTCGAAGCTGGTCGTAGAGAGAAATGCGTCCGCAATTTCCATGGTGCGGATTCTCGGCTATACGGAACAGGAGATCCGGCGTCTGTACCTCACCACCACGACGCTGGTGGTGGCGGCAAGCCTTCTGCTCAGTCTGCCGCTGGTCTACCGTTTGCTGGTCGTCGTCTTCCGTATCATGCTGATGACCAGCATGACGGGGTGGCTGCCCCTGGTGCTGGAGCCTGTGATCTATGTGGAAATGTTTGCTCTGGGGATGGCGTCCTACGGGATCGTGGCATTTCTGGAATTCCGGCGGATCCGGCGGATTCCCATGGATCTTGCGCTGAAGCATGTTGAGTAGACGGAATGTCGGAAATGCAGTGGAGGAGAATATGAAAAAAATGATGCGCAGAAAGCGTGACAATCTGCTTTTTATGGTGGTGCTGGTGATCCTGGCGCTGCTGCTGCAGGCCTGCGGCGCATCCGGCGGTACGGAGAGCCCGGAAACGCAGACGGAGAGCGGAACAGAGGCGACGGAGGAGAGCACAGAGGAAGCGCGGCAGGAGAGCGGGGAGGACACGGCGCCGAAGAAGACGGAGACGGTCTATGCCTCTGCGGATGCGCAGGGGCGCGTGGAATCCGTGACGGTGGACGTCTCCTTGCAGGACTTTGGGAGCGAAGAGACGATCAGAGACCTCTCCACGCTGTATGATGTGAAGAATACGGTGGGGGACGAGGAATTCACCTGGCAGGGGCAGATGCTTTGCTGGGAGAATCACGGGGAAGATATTCAGTACGAGGGAAGCAGCGACGGGGAGCTGCCGGTGTCCGTGGACGTGCAGTATTTCCTGGACGGTGAAGCGGTCAGCCCGGAGGAGCTGGCGGGAGCCAGCGGGCAGGTGCGGATCCGTTTTGAGTATGAGAACCGGACTTCGGTGAGTGCCAGGATCGATGGGAAGAGCATGGAAGTGCCGGTTCCCTTCCTGGCCTGCACGGTCCTGTTCCTGTCCTCTGATCATTTCACGGATGTCTCGGTGACAAACGGCGGTGTCACGGAACTGGATGACAATCTGGTTGTTCTGGGCTATGCCGTGCCGGGACTGGCGGACGGTCTGGGACTCTCACACTATGAGGCGGCCGAAGAGATCGAATTGCCGGAGTATGTGGAGATCACGGCCGAGGTGACGGATTTTACACTGGATTTTACGGCCACTGTCGTCACCAACGGATTCTTCAGTGAACTGGAACCGGAGGAGCTGCAGGACGGCTATGATCTGGCGGAGGCCATGGCGGATCTGACCGAGGCCTCGAGCAGTCTGACGGAGGGCGCGGCCGAGCTGGCCGAGGGCGCGGGAACTCTGGGGGATTCCCTGACGGAGTATCTGGCAGGGGTAGATGCTCTGGCCGAGGGCGCGGCCAGTCTGGAAGACGCTCTGAAGGAAATGAATCAGCAAAAAGAGACGCTGACCGGCGGCATTGAATCTCTGACAGAATGGCTCACGACGTTTTCAGACGCACTGACGACGCTGGAATCCTCAGAGGAGGCGGAGGATGTGCTGGCGGCCGCCGCGGCACTGGGGGAGGACGTCACCGCGCTGCAGACGGCGCTGCAGGAATCTGATATGACACAGGAGGAGCTGGAGGAATTCATTGAGGATGTGACCTCCTGGGCCTCGGAGACGGAGAGCCGGATAAAGACGCTGCAGACACTTCTGGGGGAACTCGATCTCTCCGCCGCGGAGAGCGAGGCGCAGGTGACAGCGCGTGCGCAGGCGGAAGCGGCGGCCCGGGAGGCTCTCACGGGAAGTGGGCTGGATACGGAGGAGATCGAGAGCATTGTTGCCGAAATCTCTGATGGAATTGACCTGTCGGACATGTTGGCGGATGAGAAAGCTGTGCTTGCGCAGATCACGGAAAGCCTGGAGGGCCTGGCGCTTCCGGAGCTGCCGGAGAAAGAACTGGATACGGAGGAGCTGGCGGCGATCATGGAGG
>JAJQCL010000072.1:0-2471 GCA_021202715.1 Lachnospiraceae bacterium | reverse complement strand
GGGTGCTGGCGGCTTTCCTCTCTGATGAAAATGAAGCCGGGACCTTCGAGTTTCTGCAGACCGTGGCGGGAGAGCTGATCGACGGCTTTGATGACCTGGCCGACCTGACCGATGGAGGCGATTCGCTGACGGAGGGGCTGACGGCGCTGGATGAGGGACTGACCGCGCTGTACCAGGGGGCGAAGGAACTGGCGGATGGAGCCGGAGAGCTGGCAGCAGCAGGCGATTTGCTTGAAGAGGGCATGGATCTCCTGACAGAGGGCGCGGAAGAGCTGGCGGAGGGCGTGGAACTTCTGGATGAGGAAGGAATTCAGGAGCTGGCAGATCTGGCCGGGGAGGATCTGGAAGAGCTCCTGGACCGGGTACAGGCATTGCAGACGGCGGATGCGGGCTACGACAATTTCTCCGGGCTGTCTTCGGGCTGGACCGGGAGCGTTCGTTTTATCATCGAGACGGCGGAGATCTCGTGATCTGAGCAAACGGATATGCGTCGCATGAGAGCCGATGGCGCCGCGCAATCGCCGGAATCCGGACGCGGTAGGCAGCAGAAAAAGGGTTGATCGGACGGATTGCTTTCTTGACTTCTGGAAACGTGCATACTATAATAAGTGCCGATATCGAGGCGGCCGGGCGCAGGCGTCCGCCGCACAAAAGGCGATGACGGAGAGAAGTAGGGCGGGAGATCGCTCCCAGTGAGCGGAGGACAGTGAGAACTTCGCAGAATGAGCCGGTCTGAATAACACTCCAGCAGCCGCAATCTGAACATCCCTGACAGGGATCAGTAGGTGCGCCGTGTGCCGCGCGTCAGGCGGCGAAGGTTAGGGAGCCGGGAGGAGCCCTGACCGGTTGAGAGACTGTGGATGCAGTAATTCAGGTGGTACCGCGGACTGTAACGTTCGTCCTGAACAGGTTTGTTTGGGACGGGCGTTTTTCTTTTATTATGAGAGCTCTTCCCGGGTGGCCGCCTGAGCGGTCAATCAGCGAAAAGGAGACAGGAAACATGAAGGAATATCGAGACAGAACACTGGAACAGCTGGGCGAGGGCGACGTAGGCTCTGTGCTGCGGGTGGCCGGATGGGTGGAGAACATCCGCGACCACGGCGGCGTGTCTTTCCTTGACCTGCGGGATATGTACGGCGTCCTGCAGGTGGTCCTGCGGGACACCAGCTTGCTGGAAGGGATCGCAAAGGAGGACTGCGTGTCCATTGAGGGACTGATCGAACACCGGGACGAGGAGACCTACAATCCGAAGATTCCCACGGGGACGATCGAGCTGGAGGCCTATCACATCGAGATTCTGGGGCGCGTCTCCCGTCCGCTGCCCTTCGAGATCATCACCTCCAAAGAGACCCGCGAGGATGTGCGGCTGAAATACCGTTATCTGGATCTGCGCAATCCGAAGGTACGGGACAACATGATCTTCCGTTCGAAGGTGATCGCTTTCCTGCGGCAGAAAATGACCGACATGGGATTTCTGGAGATCCAGACGCCGATCCTCTGCGCCTCTTCGCCGGAGGGCGCCCGGGACTACATTGTTCCTTCCCGGAAATTCAAGGGGCAGTTTTACGCCCTGCCGCAGGCGCCCCAGCAGTACAAGCAGCTGCTGATGGTGGCCGGTTTTGACAAATATTTCCAGATCGCGCCCTGCTTCCGGGACGAGGACGCCCGGGCGGATCGCTCACCGGGAGAGTTCTATCAGTTGGATTTTGAGATGAGCTTTGCCGATCAGGAGGATGTCTTCCGGGTAGGAGAGGAGGTCCTGACGGAGACCTTCGAGAAATTTGCTCCGGCAGGGTATCAGGTGACGCAGGCGCCCTATCCGGTGATCAGCTACCGGCAGGCCATGCTGGAATTCGGCACTGACAAGCCGGATCTGCGCAATCCGCTGCGGATTCTGGATGTGACGGAGTTCTTCCAGCACTGTACCTTCAAGCCCTTCCAGAACAAGACTGTGCGCGCCATTAAGGTACACGCGGATATGTCCAAGGGCTTCCATGAGAAGCTGCTCCGCTTCGCCACCTCGATCGGCATGGGAGGACTGGGGTATCTGGAAGTGGAGGACGACATGTCCTACAAGGGACCCATCGACAAATTCATCCCGGCAGAGCGGAAGGGAGAGATCGCGGAGCTGGCGGGGCTTACGCCCGGCGATACCATTTTCTTCATTGCTGATAAGGAGGAGCGTGCGGCTCTTTTTGCCGGACAGATTCGCAATGAGCTGGGAGAGAGACTGGGACTCTGCGAGAAGAACGCCTATCGCTTCTGCTTCGTCAATGATTTCCCGATGTATGAGTATAATAAGGAGGAGAAGCGGATGGATTTCACGCACAATCCCTTCTCCATGCCTCAGGGCGGCCTGGCGGCTCTGAATGAAAAGGATCCCCGCGAGATCCTGGCCTGGCAGTATGATATCGTCTGCAACGGCGTGGAGCTCTCCTCCGGCGCGGTGCGTAATCATGATCTGGCGCGTT
>JAJQCL010000208.1 GCA_021202715.1 Lachnospiraceae bacterium | reverse complement strand
TTCAGAAGTCCTCTCACTGATTTCTCCCATCTCTTCACGCTCCCTTCGGAGGGGTCTTTCTCCCTGTGAGCCGCAGAATATCGCTTCCGGGGTTCTTCCGTGCCATCATCGTCCGCAGCAATGAAAAAAATACGGGTGGGGCGTCTCTCCCTGATCCTTCCGGGTCAAAATCGCCTCATTTCATGCACGAAAAAGAAACCTGCGGCGAAAAACCCCGCCTCAGGCATTCTTTTTGTGTCATAAAAGCAACATAATTTCCTCGCCAGGTCTCCGCATCGGCGTCTGTCGTCCAAAAAAGGAGCCATGTTTTCGATAAAATATCAGATTTCCTCTTGCAAATCCGATTTATGTAGGCTATAATAGCGATAGTTTGACACAGGTCATTCTTTTTATTTCATTAATTGAACCGCAGAAGCGATACTCTGCGGTTTTCTTTTTTTCTGCCGAATCGCCCCACAAAATCTCACACGACCAGCCGCATCTGTTCCAGAACACGCTCATGGGAGGCGGCGCTGACAGCGACATAGATCCGCGTCGTCTCGATGCGGCTGTGCCCCAGAACATCCGCCAGATGAGCCAGGTTCTTCTCCACCGCGTAAAAACAGCGGGCGAACAGATGACGGAAGTTGTGGGGGAAAACCTTGCTCCGGTCCACGCCCGCCGCCTCACAGAGCCGTTTCATCTGGGGGCCGATGTTGCTGCGGTCCATGGGACGCCCGCTGCGGGTGCGGAAGATCACTCCCTCACGGATTCCCTTCCTTTTGATATATTCCCGCAGATGACGCCGCAGCTCCCGGGGCAGGAGCACCGTCCGGCTCTTCCCCTTCATATAAATCTCTGCACGTCCGGCGGCCACGGCCTCTACCGTGATGTAGGGCAGCTCACTGATGCGGATGCCGGTGCCCGCCAGTGTCATCATCAGAAAATATAACCGCTCATCGCCCTTCCGCCGGGCTACGTCCAGCAGTCGTTTATATTCCGCTTCGGTCAGCTCCCGGCTCTCCTCCACGAACGATGCCCGCTGCACCCGGACGAAATGCACCCGCAGTCCCTCCAGTCCCCGGAATCGCAGATAGGCATTGACCGCGGACAGCGCGCCGTTCACCGTCTTGGCCTTCTTCTTCTCAAGCAGCGCCTCCCGCCAGGCGAGGAGCTTCGGCTTCGTCAGCTCCTCTCCGCCCAGCCACGCCGCAAGGACCCGCAGCACCGCGATGTATTTCTGCACGGTGGCGCGGGCCTTTTCATTGTAAGTCAGTGTGTTTTCAAATTCTCTGATACTTTCCTCTGTGATGTATTCCATGATTTACCTCCCGGATGTCGGCCGAAGATTTCTTTCGGCGTATGATTTCTCTATCATAGCAGACAGTTTACCCGGGAAGAAGCGGGATATACATTATTGGGCGTTGACTTAATTTCAATTTCAGGATAAAACGAAAGCCGTTCACCGATTTTCGTAAATTGAGGAGGGAGCCATGAAATACATTGCAAGAGAACTCAAGAGAAAATTCTTGAAACTGAACGACTTTTTAATCTAAAACCAAAAACAGCTCCGCAGACATTTCGCCTGCAGAGCCATTTCCTCATCGGGAGCAGGATTTCTCATGCTCCAGCAGCCAGATTTTTTTATCTATGCCTCCGCCGTATCCGGTCATGCTTCCGTCCTTGCCGATGACCCGATGGCAGGGGATCACGATGGAAATGGGGTTCCGGTTGTTCGCCATGCCCACGGCGCGGCAGGCCCGGCGGTTCCCCGCCGCCTCGGCGATCTCCTGATAGCTTCGGGTCTCGCCGTAGGGGATGGCCCGCAGGCTCTCCAAGACGCGCTTCTGGAAAGCTGTCCCCTCCGGGGGATGCTGCCGGTCGAAGACCGTTCGCTGTCCCTGAAAATATTCCTGCAGCTGGGAGACGACCTCCGCCGTCAGAGAATTGCCGCCCCGTCTCCGATCCGGCGCATCCGGGCCGCTTCGGGGCGGATCAAACTCGATGCGGCGCACCTTCTCGTCACAGAAAATGCCCAGCGTCCCCACCGGGGAATCCATTTCTTCATAACACAGTTCATTCATCGAGCTCTCCCCTCTTTGCATATGCAGATCCCTAGTTCTGTTTTCTCACGATCTGGTATTCATCATCGACGAGGAAATACGGACAGTCGCGGAAGGTGTTGGTGATGAAGCGGGCCATCTCGTCCTCATCCAGATCCACCGCGCAGACCATGCACTCATACTCCTCATCATACTCATAATTTAAACAGTGCTCACACGCTCCTGATGCCATCTCAGCCTCCGCATTCTTTTGCGACCAATGATCAATAAATTTTTTTCATTATATCCGGATTTTGGGGTTTGTCAATATTTCCCGTGAATCCACCGGATTTTCCTTATCATTTTGAAAGTAACCAGATTATCCCCTTCCTGGGAGGTCACAGGATGGTCACTTCTTTCCCCTATAATGTTCCCTGTTTTTATTGCCAGTCTAAAGGCGTCGCGTGTTCAGCAAATCACTTCACGCGCGCCTTTTCACAAAGATCCCAAAGGAGTTTACACCCATGCATTCTGTTCTGACACGCCGCCTGTCGGCACTGACCCTCACCGTTGTCCTTGCCCTTTCACAGGCGGGCTGTTCTTCCTCTGACACGGAGACGTCCGCCGTCGCCGGAACCGCTGCCTCCCACATTTCCGAAGAATCCGTTCTGGCGCAGGCTCTGGCCGCCCTGACAGAGGACGGCGCCTCGGGAACGATCGAACTGACTTACCGGCTTTCTCAGGAGGATGGAGAAGATACCACGGAGATTTCCATGGAATTCTCCGGCACCTGGAGCGGCGATCCCGAACGCACGACAGATTATATGGAAGGAACAGCGATCGCGACCCAGTTCGGGAACGCGGACGAGATGGACATGGAGACCTGGCTGGTGCAGGAAGAGAGCGGCGCACGCTGCTACACCAATGTTTCCGATTTCTGGAGCTATCTGGATCTGGAGAGCGGGGAAGCCGGTTCTCTGGGGAATCTGTCCGCTCTGGCCACTCTGACGGAGGAAGAGCAGATCGGCACAGACACCGACGAGGACAGTGTCGTCGAGACCTTTGAGACGAATGGCGCTGCTCTGGACACCTCTCTCGCTCTGGTGCGTGCGATTCTGAAAAACGGCGCGGTCTGTGATACTGATACCTTTTCTGCTCTGACCGCGGAGATTCAATGCACTCTCAATGAGGCTGAGGAGGCGCTGGAATCTGTCACCGTCACGTTCACAGACCCGGACGGCGCCTTCTATGACACGCTGGGGTACAACGGCGTCGCGGGGAATCTGGAGGAATTTACCATCACCCTCACACTCACCGGAGACGGGACGGCTACGCCGTCCCTGCCTGAGGAAGCCGCTGAAGCGACGGAGGAGATCGCCGCCGAAGACATCGACGATTCCGCGGAGGAGTACGAGGAGGAAACCGCCGAAGAGCTCATTTCCGATGGGGCGGGGCGCTATCAGGTCTGGGACAACGGGGACGCGGTCTCCGCCTGGATCTCCCTGCCGGACGGCTATACGGCCGAGGAGGAGAATTCCTATAAAAACGGCCTCTATCTTAACAGCGACACGGAGGATCCGGACATCGACGCCTCCTATTACCTGTACAACGCCGACGAGGGATATCTGGATCTGAACATGACCGATCCCTTCGACACCGAAACAGGCTATTTCGATACGGAAGAGGCCTACCAGTACGACGGCCCCTCCGACACAGAGACCGTGACCTTCGGAGAGCATTCGGTGCTGGGCGCGTCCCTGTATGTCACTTACACAGAGGATGATGCGTCCCTGTATATCCTGGAATACATCCTCTGGGAGCACCTGGATGACAGCACCATCGTCACCTGCACGGTCCACGTCTCCTCGGACGACGAGGAGGCCATCTCCCTGACACTGAAAGAAGCCGCCGAGCTGTTTTTCTCCGGCGTTTCCCTGGAGTAAGCACTCCTGCCTGACGCGCCCGCGAAGGATATGCCGCATACACGTGCCCTTCGGACAGGACTTTCACAGAAAACATCATCTCACCTTCTTCTCACACTTTCCATATATTATGGTAAACGACTTCATGTCGTTTACCACCGCACCGATCGCGGGCTGCATAAGCAGCCATGATCGTGTGCGTCATTGTAAATTATCCCCGTGAGAAGGAGGAAAACGTATGTCCCCTATCCTGGAATGCAGAGATCTCTGTTTCTCCTACCACTCTGCGGAGGGCGAGACAGAGGCGCTTCGCGATATCAGCTTCACCGTTTTTCCCGGGACATTCACCGCCATCGTCGGCCCGTCCGGCTGCGGCAAGTCTACGCTTCTCTCCCTGCTCTGCGGGCTGATTCCGCCGGAACGGGGAGAGATCATCAGCGATCATACACACATCGGATATATGCTGCAGAGAGACCATCTGCTGGAATGGCGTACGGTCTATGAAAATGCCATTCTGGGGCTGGAAATGCAGCATCAGTGTACCGAAGAGAATCTGCAGTTTGTGCGGCAGATGCTTACGGCCTACGGGCTGGCCGATTTTGCCGACGCGAAACCCTCCGCCCTGTCCGGCGGCATGCGGCAGCGGGCGGCTCTGATCCGCACCATGGCGATCCGCCCGGATCTGCTCCTGTTGGATGAGCCCTTTTCGGCGCTGGATTACCAGACCCGGCTTGAGGTGGCCGACGACATTGGCTCCCTGATCATTCAGTCAGGGAAGACGGCCATCCTGGTCACGCACGACCTGTCCGAAGCCATCAGTCTGGCGGACCGGGTGATCGTCCTGACGCGGCGTCCCGCTGAAATTCGCTGTATCCTGCCGCTGGATTTTGAAGAGGAGCGCACAGGCCCGCGTCTCACATCGCTGGAGCGCCGGAACTCGCCTTCCTTCCCTCCGTATTTTCAGAGATTGTGGAAGGAGGTGCGACATCTGTGACAAAGGACGTATCCACCGCGCAGCAAAACTGGATCCGGGAGCAGGAGCGGCACCGTCGGCACATTCGCCTGGGCCGTTTTCTGCTTCTGTGCGGCTTTCTTCTGGCCTGGGAAGGGAGCGTCTCCCTGGGATGGCTCAACGATTTCATTTTCAGCAGTCCCACGCGCATTCTCTCGACCTTCGTCGCCCTGGCCCGCGACGGCAGTATTTTCCGGCACATCGGTTTCACGCTCTCTGAGACGTTGATCAGCTTCACTCTGGTCACCGTCCTGGGGCTGGCGGCTGCGATGCTGCTGTGGCGCTATCGGCTGGCCGCCGAGATTCTGGAGCCGTGTCTGGTCACGCTCAACAGCCTGCCCAAGTCGGCTCTGGCGCCTCTGCTCATCGTCTGGCTGGGAAATAATGCCCGCACGATCATCGTGTCTGCGGTCTCGATCGCCGTCTTCGGCTCTGCGGTCTCACTGCTGACTCAGTTTCGGGAGGCGGACACAGACAAAATCCGTCTGATCCGCTCGCTGGGCGGAGGAACCCGGGACATCCTGTTCAAGGTGCTGCTCCCCGGTTCCCTCCCGGCCCTCATCGCCAATATGAAGGTCAACATCGGCCTCTGTCTCATCGGCGTCATCATCGGCGAGATGCTGGTCTGCCGCAATGGACTGGGATATCTGATCATTTACGGCAGTCAGGTCTTTAAGCTGGACTATATTCTCCTGTCCATCTTTATTCTGTGCGTCATCGCCATGGCGCTCTACCGTGTCGTAGGGACGCTGGAAAAGAGGGTTCAGACCTGAGAGAGGAATTTTCAGGCTTCAAAGGCCCGCCCTTGCGGCGGGCCTGCCCTTCCTCCGGCCGCCGGAACGCCGCGGCATCACGCTTTTTTCTCACTTTTTCTTCCCATTTTCTCTTTTGTCTGATATACTGGAAGGAAAGCCCGGTCAGGAACTATATAAAGATCCGCTCTGTGCTTTTGTCCCTGTTCTACCTCGCCATAGTAAGGAGTGAAAATATGAAGCATTTGATCCTTCCTGACGATTACCGCTCTGAGCTGAATCTTCATGAAACACAGATCGCCATCAAGACCTTAAAAGACTTTTTTATGCAGACCCTCTCTGAGCAGCTGAATCTGCTGCAAGTGTCCGCGCCTCTCTTCGTTCCCCCCGAATCCGGTCTCAATGATAACCTCAACGGAACCGAGCATCCTGTCACCTTTCAGATTCAGGAGCAGGAAGATACGACCGTAGAGGTCGTCCACTCCCTGGCCAAATGGAAGCGTCAGGCGCTCCAGCATTACGGTTTCTCCATGGGCGAGGGGCTGATCACGGACATGAATGCCATCCGCAAGGAGGAAACGACCGACAACATCCACTCCATCTATGTGGATCAGTGGGACTGGGAGAAGATCATCACAAAATTCGACCGCACCGAGGAAACGCTGCGGGAGACCGTGAAGAAGGTCTATAAGGCACTGAAGAAAACGGAAAAATACATGGCCATTCAGTATGATTATATTGAAGAAATCCTCCCCCGGGACATTTTCTTCATCACCTCTCAGGAGCTGGAGGACATGTATCCGGGGCTCTCCAGCAAGGAGAAGGAGTACCGCATCTGCCGGGAGAAGGGAGCGGTGTTCCTGATGCAGATCGGGGATAAGATCTCCACCGGGCGGCCGCATGCGGGCCGCGCTCCGGATTATGACGACTGGTCTCTCAACGGAGACATCATTGTGTACTACCCTCTGCTGGATATTTCCATGGAGCTCTCCTCCATGGGCGTGCGCGTGGACGAGGATACTCTCCGGGAGCAGCTGAAGAAGGCCGGCTGTGAAGAGCGGGCCAATCTTCCCTTCCAGCGTGCCATTCTGGACCGCATGCTCCCCTACACCATCGGCGGCGGCATCGGCCAGTCCCGCACCTGCATGTTCCTCCTGCGCAAGGCACACATCGGTGAGGTCCAGGTCTCCGTCTGGCCTGACGAGATCGTCTCTGCAGCCTGGGATGCCGGGATCCGGCTGCTTTAGCACCACTATATATAAAAGAAGAACACCGCTCAGGCGCTCTTCGCTCCCCAAAGGCGCGCCCGAACGGCGTCAGACCTCATCTGAAGGACAGCCCATACCCGCGATATTCTTCCTCTCTGTGCCGACCCCGTGTCGGCCCCTCTCACTGCGGCCCCTCTTGTGCCGCACGGCATTACTATACACATTCAATAAAAATATGTCAAGGAGAAAACGGGGGGTTTTTGAA
>JAJQCL010000118.1:24555-25805 GCA_021202715.1 Lachnospiraceae bacterium | reverse complement strand
CTGATAAAGAAGCTGCTGGCGGAGGCCCTGCAGGGCGAGCAGGTGGTCCTGATCGAAAATGAATTTGGTGAGATCGGCATCGATGGCGGCTTCCTGCAGGATGCCGGGGTGGAGATTCGCGAGATGAATTCCGGCTGCATTTGCTGCTCTCTGGTCGGTGATTTCGGAAAGTCTCTCGAGGAGGTGCTTCACACCTACCATCCGGACCGGATTATCATTGAGCCCTCCGGCGTCGGCAAGCTCTCCGATGTCATCGTGGCCGTGCGCAACGCAACGGCCGGAGAGGATGTGCTGTTGAACAGCACCGTCGCCGTTGTCGATGTATCAAAATGCAAAATGTATATGAAGAATTTCGGGGAATTCTTCAACAATCAGATCGAGAGCGCGGGAACCGTGGTCTTAAGCCGTACAGGGACCTGCAAGGCGGAGAAGCTGGAGCAGGCGCTGGACATGATCCGGGAGCTGAATGCTCATGCGACGATTGTTACCACGCCCTGGGAGCAGCTGACCGGTGCGCAGCTTCTTGAGACCATGGAGCAGAGAGGAAATCTGGCGGAGGAGATGCTGCGCGAGATGGAAGAGGCGCATCGTCAGCATGAGGCGGAGCATGAGCACGAGCATCATCACCATGAGCATGAGCATCACCACGATCATGAGCACGAGCATCATCACGATCACGAGGAAGAGCACCATCATCACGATCACGAGGAGGAGCACCATCATCATGACCATGAGGAGGAGCACCACCACGATCACGAGGAAGAGCATCACCATCATGACCATGAGGGACACCATCATCACCATCATGCCGACGATGTGTTCACCAGCTGGGGCTTTGAGACACCGCGGGCCTTCACGGCGGCTCAGCTTGAGGATATCCTGACAGCACTGGGGGATGAGGCACAGTTCGGACAGATCCTTCGCGCGAAAGGCATGGTTCCCGACGCCTCGGGGGAGACCTGGCTGTATTTTGACATGGTGCCCGGTGAGAAAGAGATCCGTGAGGGAGGCCCTCAGGTCACCGGAAAGATCTGCGTCATCGGGGCGAAGATTCATACGGAGAAGCTGGAAGCGCTCTTCGGGGCAAAGGAGGCGTAAGTATGGCCAGGCAGGAAGTACCTGTATTTCTGATTACCGGCTTCCTTGAGAGCGGCAAGACGGATTTCCTGCGGGATACCATCGGGGAGGAGTATTTTGCCATTGACGGCAAGACCCTCCTGCTGATCTGCGAGGAGGGGGAGGAAGAATAC
>JAJQCL010000118.1:7095-24545 GCA_021202715.1 Lachnospiraceae bacterium | reverse complement strand
TGAGATGCTGGCCTGGAACCGGACGATCCCGGTTGTGATTGACTCCCAGGAGGAGCTGGCTCCCGAGCATATGGAGGAGCTTCGGGAGGAGCACGACGCCGAGCGGGTCATTATCGAATACTACGGCATGTGGAATCCCCAGGATCTGCAGCTGCCGGAAGGCTGGTTCCTGCACCAGCAGTTGATGATGGTGGACGGCTCCACGTTTGGCACCTATTTCAACAACATGCGCTCTATCTTCGGAAATATGGCCCGGAATTCGGAGGTCATCATCTGCAACCGCTGCGATGCCTCCATGGATCTGGCCGGCATGAAGAGAATTTTTAAATCCATCAATCCCGGTGCGGAGGTGGTCTTCGAGGACGATGAAGGCGAACTGGACGCCTTTATTGCCGAGGATCTGCCCTATGATCTGGAGGCGCCGGTGATCGACCTGAAGGACGATGAGTACGGGATCTGGTTCCTGGACGCCTCGGAGAACCCGGACCGCTACGTCGGCAAGAAGGTGCGCTTCACCGCGATGGTGCATAAGCAGCGGCGGATGCCCGGTGACTGCTTCATCCCCGGTCGTATGGCCATGAACTGCTGTGAAGCGGATATGATCTTTCTGGGATACCTGTGCAAGAGCCCGGAGGCCTTGCACTGGAAATCCCGTCAGTGGATTACCCTGACAGCCCGCGTGGAGAAGGAGTTCGTCAAGGCCTACGGCGAGGAGGGACCTGTGCTCTACGCCGAGAAGATTGAAGCGGCCGCGCCCATCCGCGAGCAGGTGACGTTTGGCTGAAGAGTTTCTTCTCCTTTCGTCACTGAGGAGGCTGCCTGTAATTTTGGCAGTGAAGAGAAATTCATTTTTATCATTCCCGTGGCATAAATCCGTTTACCTGTCAATATATTGAGGGTAGGAGAGCGGGTTGGTTCAATGGAAAGAGAATGGAACCGTATATGTGCGAAGCGAATCCGCTCCGGCCTGAATCAGGCAGGGGCGGATTTTTTTGACCGGGTGGAGGAGATCCGTCTGCGGGTCGGACAGCCTCTGGCGGTGACGATGGAGAACGGGAATTACTATCTGACGGCAGCCGGACAGTTGACGACGCGGTGGGAGGAGGGGATGCTCATCTCAGAGTCGGACATGGCGGAGACGATGGAGTATGTCAGCAGCTACTCCCGGTATGCCTATGCCGAGGAGCTGCGCCAGGGATTTATCACGGTGCGCGGCGGCCACCGGGTCGGCCTCTGCGGGAAGACCGTCGTCGCGGAAGGGAAGGTGCGCGGGCTGAAATATATCCAGGGACTGAACATCCGGGTCGCCAGGCAGGTACCGGGCTGTGCCGATGCCCTCTATCCCAGGCTCTATGCGGACGGGCTCTGTCATGTCCTTCTGGCTTCGCCGCCCGGCTGCGGTAAGACGACACTGCTGCGCGATCTGGTACGCCGTCTCTCCGACGGCGGTGACGGCCGGGCGGGAGTCCGCGTGTCTCTGGTGGACGAGCGTTCGGAGATCGCTGCCTGCTATCAGGGTCTGCCGCAGAATGATGTGGGTCGGAATACGGACGTCCTTGACGGCTGTCCCAAAGCGGAAGGAATGACGCAGATGATCCGCACGATGAATCCTCAGGTACTGGCGGTGGATGAGATCGGGACCGTGGAGGATCTGGCTGCGCTGGAGCTGGCGGTCACCTGCGGCTGTCAGGTGCTGGCCACGGTGCATGCCGGATCGTGGGAGGAGCTGCGCGGCAAGCCGGGGCTGGATCGCCTGCTGCGGGAGCATTTGTTCCGGCATCTCGTATTTCTCGAGCGAACCGGCTCCGGCCGCGTCCGCTGGCGTCTCCGAACGGAATTGGGAGAGGAGGCGGCATGGGGATGGCGGTAAATCTCAGGCTTCTGGGATCGTTGCTGATTCTGATGGGTTGTACGGGGACAGGGTGGCAGCACAGCGAGGCTCTGGGGGAGAGAGTCCGTTCCATGGAAGAGATCTCGACGGTGATCTGGAAGATCCGTGGGGAGATCCGTGTGGCCGGAATCCCATTGGGGCATGTTTTTCTGCAGGTTTCCGATCAGGTAGACAAACCATGGGCGGATGTCCTGCGGAATCTTTCCCGGCGCATGGAGGCACAGGAAGGAGAACGTTTTCAGGAATTATGGGCCGCGGAGCTGGATGCGCTTCCCCGGGAGCAGTATCGGCGGGAGGACTGGACGTGTCTGCTGGGTCTGGGGAGGAACCTGGGCTATCTCGACCTGGATATGCAGGTCGAGCTGCTGGACGGCTTTCTGGCGGAGTGGGGGCGGCGCACTGAGGAATGCCGCCGGGAGAAGCAGGAAAAGCAGAAGGTCTGCCGCTGCCTGGGACTGGCGGCAGGAGCCTTTCTGGTGCTGCTTCTGGTGTAAATGGCGCGGAGCATACCCTTCGTCAGGGCTGTATCGTAAAGGGGGCGGATATGACAGTCAATCTTCTGTTTAAAATCGCGGCGGTGGGCATCCTCGTCTCTGTGCTTGGACAGGTCTTAAAGCACAGCGGCCGGGAAGAGCAGGCCTTTCTGACGAGCCTGGCCGGATTATTGCTGGTGCTGTACTGGATTCTCCCGTATATCTATGAATTGTTTGAGACGATGCAGGAGCTCTTCGCACTCTGAGGACCGGGGAAAGGCATCCTCCGGACTGTAATCCTGCGCCGGAAATCGAAATGGGAGGTGCGCTGTGATACGAATCTGTGGAATTGCTCTGACGGCTGTTCTGCTGGCCGGTTGTCTGCGGACCGTGAAGCCGGATTTTGTTCCAACTCTGACGCTGGCGGCGTCCGTTCTGATCCTGGGACTGTTCTTTGGAACGGCGGAGAGAGTGCTGGTGTGGCTTACGGAGCTGGGAGATTCACTGGGTATCAGCGAACTGTATATGGAAATCCTGCTCAAGGTTCTGGGAATCACCTATGTGGCGGAGCTGACCGCGGGCCTCTGCCGCGATGCAGGGCATGGTTCTCTCGGGAGCCAGGTGGAGCTGGCAGGCAAATGGATGGTTTGTGCGGTCAGTCTCCCCGTCCTCCTGGCCCTGTGGGATCTTCTGACAGAGCTCCTGGGAGCCGGGTGAGAGGAGAAGTCGATGAAAAGACACGGACACTCTGTCAACGGCCTGAAGCAGGCGAAATGCATCTTCCTGACACTGATGATCCTGCCCTTCCTGATCGGAACGCCGATCTACGCCGCGGAAGAACCCTCTGACGACGTCGCCGGACTGGACAGTCTGGATCTGGACGATCTGGAGGACTATCTCGCGGCGACCCTGCCGGAAGAGGAGTTCTCCTTCGCGGATCTGGTGCGCACCGTCATCTCCGGAGATTTCAAAAGTCTGATCTCGCTGGCTGCCTCACAGATCGGACGTGACCTGTTCGGTGTACTGCGCGAGAATGGGTCAGACGTGCGGAAAATGCTGGCACTGATCATTTTCAGTTCTCTCTATCTTTCCTTCGCCGGTTCCTTTGTAGTGAGCCGGGGGCCTGGTCAGATCGGCTTTCTCGTCGCCTATCTGATGATGGCGGCTCTGGCTCTGACGGCCTTTCAGGCGGCGTATCAGCTGGCCGCTCAGGTCCTTACCCGGATCCTGACCTTTATGGGCATGCTCCTGCCGGTCTTTTTCCTGACAGTGGCCTATGCAGGCGGCACCGTGACGGCCACCTCCTTCTACGAACTGATGCTGATCGTGATCGCAGTCGTAGAATGGATCCTGACAAATCTGTTACTGCCGCTGACAGAAGTCTAGCTGATCCATCGCCTGGTAAATGCCCTGTCCGGGGGGGATTTCCTCTCTCATCTGGCGGTGCTGATCCGGCGCCTGATCGAATGGGGCATGAAGACGACGGTCGGTGTGGTCGTCGGCATGAACCTGATTCAGACCATGACTCTGCCGCTGGTGGATTCCGTCAAAAATCAGACAGTTCGCAAGCTGGTGTCGGCAATCCCCTGGCTTGGCCGGGGGACGGATATCCTCACAAATGTGGTTCTCGGGACCGGCGCGCTCCTGAAGAACGGCATCGGGGCCGCCGGTATGATCGTGCTGATCGTTCTCTGTCTGACGCCCCTGCTTCAGCTGGTCATTCTGGTCTTTCTCTATCAGGGGACGGCTGCTCTGGTGCAGCCGATTGCCGATGCCCGTTTGCTGACTTGCCTTACAGAGACGGGAGAGGGCTGTCGTCTGCTTATGAACCTCGTTCTCTACACACTGCTCCTTTTCCTGCTCTCTCTGGGCATCCTCTGTGCGGCCTCCAACCTGAATTATACGGCGGGGTAGAAAGAGATTTCTGTTTACTGCGAAGCAGGAGTGTGACGACATGGGTGGACAGTGTGACAGAAGGAGGTATCCATGAGCGGACTGTATACATGGATCCGGACAATCGCCGGGTTCCTGATCCTGTCGACATTCCTTCGGGAGTTGCTGCCGGACCGGCGCTTTGAACCGTTTCTGCGGAATCTGTTGGGCATCCTTCTGATTCTGATTGTTCTGCAGCCGGTCCTCGCGGCCGGCGACCTGGATTCCTGGCTTGAGACGCGCATTTCCCGGTGGGAGGAGACGTGGGAGAGTCTGGAGGACGCGGAAGCGTATGCTGCGGACTGGGAGGAGCTGCAGGCGGAATTCTGGGAAGGGGAGGTTAAATCACAAATCAAACAGGAAATACAGACGATTGTGGGAGAACATGGCCTTGAAATGCTCGACTGTGACATGAATGTGGAGGGCGAGAACATTTCGGTGCAGCTTCGCGTGCGGGATACGGCGGGACGGGAGGAGGAAGCAGTCTCCGACGCCGTCCAGGCCGTCCAGGTGGAGATCCGGGAGACCTTTTCCCTGAATGAGGTGACAGTGGAGGTGGAATCATGAAGTGGGAGCCGGAAACATGGAAGGAATTTCTGGGGAAAAAACAGAATCGTCTGATCCTGCTGGCCGTCTGCGGCATTCTCTTTCTTCTTTTTTCCTGGCCGGAGAGCGGGACTTCGACGAAGAACAGCGAAGAAGAAACAGAGTCGGCAACCGCAGCGTCGTCTGTCGACATCTATACAGAAGCTCTGGAGACACGTCTGGAGAAGATTCTCTCCTCGATGGAGGGCGTCGGGGAGGTCAGCGTGATGATTACCCTGGAGAGCTCCTCAGAACAGATCCTTCAGGTGGATGAGGAGGAAGAGGAAGCGGTGTCGGCGGAGGCTGACGCGGACAGCAGCCGCAGCGAATCGTCGAGCCGCCGGAGCAGCAGCACCTTCACGGATGGCGACGACAGTCCTTACGTGGTCAAGGAGGTGATGCCGACGATCGAGGGCGTGGTCGTGACTGCGGAGGGCGCCTCCTCCGCCACCGTCTGCCGGGAAATTATGGAGGCGGTCCAGGCATTATTTGATGTGGAGGCACATAAAATCAAAGTATTAAAGAGGGAGTCCTGAGGGAAAGGAGCAGACAGTGAAGCGGACATTTAAAAAGAACCAGGCAATCCTCACGTTGCTCGCCGTGATGATCGCGGTGGCAGGATATCTGAATTACATAGGAGAGTCGACCGGAGAGACGGCGGAGACGGTTTCGTCGGAGGAAGCGGCCGCCAGCCAGATTCTGGAGGAAAATCAGCAGGCGGCCACCGAGGAGGAGAGTGAATCCCAGCCGGGAGACGCCGTGTTCACCAGCTCGGAGATCGTGGAATTTATCTCCCAGGCGAACCTGAACAAGGAACAGGTGCGCTCCGAAAATCAGGAGCTGCTCCAGTCGATCATTGACAATGAGAATCTCTCCACGGAGGCCAAGCAGGACGCCGTGGATCAGATGGTGCAGATGACGGCTGTGGCGGAGACCGAAAATGAGACGGAGACCCTGCTGGCGGCGAAAGGGTTTGAAAGCACCGTGGTCAGTATTTCCGGCGATTCGGTGGATGTGGTCGTGGGCGCCACGGAACTGACGGATGCGCAGCGGGCACAGATCGAGGATATCGTAAAACGTAAGACCGAGATCTCCGTGGAGAACATCGTGATTTCGCTGGTGGCCGGTACAGTTTCGGATACGAAGGAAGAGGAATCCTCAGAGACCTCCCAGACCTCTTCCGGGGAAGTGCTCCAGGAAACTGTGTCGGAAGAAGTTACGGAAGAGTAGAGATTAAGAGAAAAGGCTTTCAGCGGAAATTAATGCCCCGCAGAAGGCCTTTTTTCTCTCTGTGCTTGACAAGATAAATTATTCAACTTATAATAGTTAAAAGCTTAAATATTAATAAGCAACAATTTTTTTCGTTTACTATATTTGAAAACGATACTTACAGGAGGGATGACCATGCTTTGCCAGCAATGTAATAAAAATGAAGCGGAAAAATACTATATGGGAAACTGGAATGGCAATCTGTTCCTGGCCGCTTTCTGTGCGGATTGTGTGGATCAGATGGGACATAAAGCTTCTGCCGCCGGATACGGCGAGGTATTTCACCGGATGACCGGATGGGTTGAAGGGAAGGAGGATCCCCGTGCCGATGGGACGGTTCCGTTTCCGGAGCAGGCGGATCCGAAGCTGATTACGCGGACACGGCTGAATGCTCTTCGCTATCGTCTGGAGGAGGCGGCCAGTCGGGAAGATTATCAGGAAGCGGCCCGGCTTCGCGATGTGATCCGGGCCATGGAGCAGGAGGAGGGCTGTCATGAATTTTGATATGGAGCTGTACAGCCCGCGCAGCCGGGGACTGTTTCAGGAAATGTATACGTTGGCTGCCCGGCTGGGACACGGATTTATCGGCAGTGAGCACGTCCTCTGGGCCATTTCCCGGGAGGGCGGTATCGCTTCCCAGGTGCTGCAGGAATACGGCGTCGATCCGGAACTGATCGAGTCTTATCTGAGGCAGCATGACCATGATGCCTCAGAGACGCAGGGAGGAACCCAGATCCTGCAGTTTACGCCGGAGACGGAGCGCGTCTTCAGTCTGGCCGAGAAGCAGGCGCAGGAGCTTCACAGGGGGAAGGTGGAACCCGAACATTTGCTGCTCGCCATGCTGGAGGAAGAGAACTGTGCGGCTGCCTGTCTGATTCGCTCTCTGGAGCTCGATGTGGAAGCTCTGAAAAGAGATCTGCTGAACCGGGGATTCTCACCGCTGCTGTCAATGTCCTCCGAGGAGGACGGGGAAGAGGACGAGGAGCCGTCGGAGGACGGGGAACCGGGCGTGCTGGAACGATTTGGACGGGATCTGACCGAGGAGGCACAGGCCGGACGGCTGGATCCGGTTATCGGACGGCGGGAAGAGATCGAACAGATCGTGCAGATCCTCTCACGGCGCAAGAAGAATAACCCTGTACTTGTAGGAGAACCGGGCGTCGGCAAGACCGTCATCGTGGAGGGCCTGGCCCAACGGATTGTTGACCGGCGCGTGCCGGAGGCCTTGATCGGGAAGCGTCTAATCACGCTGGATCTGGCTGGGATGCTTTCAGGAACCCGTTTCCGCGGAGATTTCGAGGAGCGGCTCAAGAGCGCGCTGGAGGAAGCTCAGACCGCGGGGAATGTGATTCTCTTCCTGGACGAGCTGCACACCCTGATCGGCGCCGGTTCAGGGGATGGCGCGATGGACGCCGCCAATATCCTCAAGCCGGAGCTGGCGCGTGGTGAGATCCGCATCGTCGGCGCCACCACACCCCGGGAATACAGTCAGTATATCGAGAAGGATTCGGCGCTGGAACGGCGATTTCAGCCGGTACAGGTGGACGAGCCGACGCGTGAAGAAGCGCTGCAGATCGTAAAGGGACTGCGGTTCCAGTATGAGAAATTTCACGGTGTGTCCATCACCGACGACGCACTGCAGGCGGCTGTGGATCTCTCAGACCGCTACGTTCAGGGTCGCTATCTGCCGGATAAGGCCATCGATCTGATCGACGAGGCGGCAGCCCGGCTGCGTTCCCGGCTCACATCGGTTCCTGCGGAGCTGGAGCCGCTGGACGAGGAAGTGCGGAAGGTACGTCGGGAGAAACGAAGTGCTGCAGACGCTCAGAACTACGAAGAAGCAGATCAGATGAAGCGCCGGGAGAAACGGCTGAATGAGGAATATGAAGCACGTCATCGTGCATGGCGCAAGGGGCAGAGAGATCGAGTTGATGCGGAGGAGATCGCTGAAGCGGTTTCCCGCTGGACCGGAATCCCGGCAACGTCCCTGACACAGAGTGAGCGGCTGCGGCTGCGGGGGCTGGAAGAAACGCTGCATGCCCGGGTTGTGGGCCAGGACGAGGCTGTTTCGGCTGTAGCGCAGGCCGTCCGCCGGAGCCGGATCGGGATCGCTGATCCCCGGCGTCCCATCGGTTCCTTCCTCTTTCTGGGGCCGACCGGCGTCGGCAAGACGGAGCTGTGCCGGGCGCTGGCCGAAGCTCTGTTCCAGGATGAGGAAGCCCTGATCCGTTTCGACATGTCTGAATATATGGAACAGTATACGGTCTCCAAGCTCATCGGTTCGCCGCCCGGCTATGTGGGGCATGATGAGGGCGGTCAGTTGACGGAGCAGGTGCGGCGTAAACCGTACAGCATTGTCCTGCTGGATGAAGTAGAGAAAGCGCACCATGATGTCTGGAATATTCTGCTGCAGATCATGGATGAAGGCCGTCTCACCGACTCTCAGGGACGCACCGTCAGCTTCAAGAATACGGTGATCATCCTGACTTCCAATCTGGGAGCCCGGGATATCACAGAGCGCAAGTCTCTGGGCTTTGCTCCGGCGGGAGCCTCCACGGAGACGCCGCCGATGGAAGAGGTGCGGGAGAGCGTCATGGCGGAGGTGAAGCGCGCCTTCCCGCCGGAATTTATCAACCGTTTGGATGAGATCCTTGTCTTCCATCCGCTGGAGCGGGAACAGATCCGCGAGATCGCCCGGAAGATGACTGACCAGCTGGCAAAACGCCTGAAATCTCAGGGCATTATTCTGACGGTGGAAGAGGGCGTTCTTGATATTCTGGCTGAGAAGGGTTTTGATCCGCTCTATGGAGCCAGACCCCTGCGCCGGACGATCCGCACCCTGTTGGAGGATCCCATGGCCGATTATCTGCTGGAGCACGACCTCGAAGTGGAGACGCCGGTTACGGCTCTGGCTGAGGACGGCGAGATTCGTTTTGTATGGTCCCGGTATCTCCTGCCCCCGCAGCCGGAATCCGCGCAGAGAACGGAGGTTCCCCGTGAATGAAGATCTGAGAGAACAATTTATGGCCGTTATGGCACGCTGCCGCAAGATGGACGCTGCCTTTACCTCTCACTGCGAGATGCAGACAAACGAGCTGACGATCCTGCATATTATTTCGGGCAAATGTGCCTGCTGTGAGAGTCATGGTGTCAACCTCGACATCCGCAAGGTACAGGATCATCTGCAGATCTCCAAACCGGCGGTCTCCTACATCTTAAATACGCTGGAGAAGAAAGCCTATATACAGCGGGAGATCGATCCCCGCGACCGGCGCCGCATCGCCATCCGCATCACGCCGGAGGGCAGCGCCGCCGCCGAGATCTCCATGCAGCACTATTCGGAGGCCTGGAACCGGCTTCTTGACGAATTCGGTGAGGAGGAGATGGAGGAACTGGTCGTGCTCCTGAACCGATTGTTTTCCATTATAGAGGGCGAGTGCGGGTAAAAACATGCAAGAATGAAAGAAAGGGGAGGACGTGACCATTCAGGCCATATCCTCCCTTTCCTGCGCGCTCACCAGACACACCGCGAAAAAAGCAGACAAGGGATTTTATCATCCTTGTCCGCTTTTGGAAATCATGTTTAAGCCATTCTTCTCTTGAGTTCTTTCACATCCGATTCCAGCATCCGCACCTTGATGGCCAGCATTTCCACCTCATTATTCGGCCTCATTGCCTCCTGCAGATGTCTGGACAGGTCAAAATGACCTTCGGCGACGCGCTGAATATTGACGCGAATCTCATTTTCGAGGATCATTTTTACTTCTGCTGTAATTTCCTCAAGGTTCTGCATGCGATCTTCCATGCTTTGCATGCGATCTTCCATGCTCTGCATGCGGTTTTCTATGCTCTGCATGCGATCTTCCATGCTCTGCATATGATTTTCCATACTCAGCATTTTTTCGAGTAACAAATCAATTTTCTGGCTGTCTGTCAGATTCATGCGTCGTCCCCCTTTCTTCTGTACCGAGAGTATAACACATTTGGGAAATAAAGTCTAATGGAAATTATGCGCCAGAATCCCTATATCTGTGATTTATTCTTCTGACAGCGCCTCCCAGCGCTCCATCCACTCCGTCATTTCTTCTTGAAGCGCTTCCTTCTCCTTGTTCAACTCCATGAGCTTTCCGACATTCGTATAAATGTCTTCCTGCTCCAGCAGAGTGTCGATCTCTTTTTCCCGCTCCTCCAGGGCAGCGATCGCATCCTCCGCCTTGCGGATGTCGTTCTCGCGTTTGCGGCGCCGCGCCTGTTCCTCCTTCTGACTCTTCCAGTCTGCGGCTCCGGCGGTCGTGACTTCCTCCGCTGCGGACGGAACCGCAGAGAGTTTCTTTGCTCCCGGAGCAGTCTGCCGCAGGGCGGCCGCGGTCAGGACCTCCCGCTTTTCCAAATAATAGTCATAATTGCCGATATATTCCACAAAGATCTGATCCGTCAGCTCCAGAATGCGGGTCGCTGTCTGATTGACGAAATACCGGTCGTGGGAGACGTAAAGAACCGTGCCGGTGTAGCGGTTCAGCGCCTGTTCGAGGATCTCCTTGGAGACCATATCCAGATGGTTGGTCGGCTCGTCGAGAATCAGGAAATTACAGGGGGAGAGAATCAGTTTCGCCAGTGAGAGACGCCCGCGCTCGCCGCCGCTGAGAGCGGATACCTTCTTGAAAACGTCATCCCCGGTAAAGAGGAAAGCCGCCAGCGTACTGCGGATCTTCGTATTGTTCAGGTACGGATAGGCGTTCTGAATCTCCTCGAACAGCGTGTTCTCCTCGGTCAGAAGCTGCTGCTCCTGATCATAATAGCCGATGGCGACCTTCGCGCCCAGCGTGCACGCGCCCTCGTCCGCATCCAGCAGTCCATTGATGATCTTGAGCAGGGTTGTTTTGCCGGTTCCGTTGTTGCCGATGATGGCCACCCGCTCGCCGCGATGAATCTCAAAATTCGCATGTGTAAAGAGGACATTCTCTCCAAAAGATTTGGACAGGTTCTCAATGGTGAGCACATCGTTGCCGCTGACCACATGGGGTTCCAGGGTGAAGGACATGGAATCATTCAGTTCCTGAGGACGTTCGACCCGTTCCATTTTCCCCAGCATTTTTTCGCGGCTCTCGGCCCGTTTGATCGATTTCTCGCGGTTGAAGGACTTGAGGCGGGCAATGACCTCCTCCTGATGTTTGATCTCCTGCTGCTGGTTCAGGTACTGCTTCATCGCCGCATCCCGCAGCAGCTTCTTCTTGGCGGCATAGGCCGTATAATTGCCGGTAAAGACGGAGAGATGGGTGTTCTCGATCTCAATCACATGATCCACGAAACGGTCAAGGAAATACCGATCATGGGCGACCACGATGACAGCGCCCGGATAAGAGCTGAGAAATCCTTCCAGCCAGGCAATGGAAGCGATATCCAGGTGGTTGGTCGGCTCATCCAGAAGAATGCAGTCCGGCCGGGTCAGCAGCAGCTTGCCCAAAGAGACTCGGGTCTTCTGCCCACCGGAGAGGGTCGCGCAGGGACTGTCGAATTCTGATTCCGCGAAGCCAAGCCCCTTGAGAACGCCAACGATCTCGCTCTCGCAGGCGTAGCCGTTCTGTCGTTCAAAATCCTGATTCAGGCGGTCGTAGGTCTCCATCATGGCGGCCAGTGCTGTTCCGGAAGCAGATTTCATCTCCTGTTCCAGCTGCCGGATCTGCCGCTCCATCTCGAAGAGGGGCTCTTTGGCTGTCCGGATTTCCTGATAGATCGTGCGGTCGGAAGCCAGATCCTGGTGCTGCGCCAGATAACCGATTGTCTTCCCGCGGGACAGAACGATCTCCCCGGAATCGGGCGTCAATTCTCCGACGAGGAGTTTAAGAAGAGTGGATTTTCCCGCTCCGTTGATGCCGACGATCGCGGTTTTATCTTTATCATCAACCCGAAAGCTCCCGCCGTTGAGAATCGGCACAGCGGAGAAGGATTTGGACAGATTACTGCATGAAAATATCATAGGTTCCTCCCGGCTTCCGCCCTGAGGCGGAATGCATCGGGAAATAGTATAGCGTATTTTCCAAATCCGTGCAACGGCGAAAAAACGGAATATGATCCGAAAGGAACTTGACGATATACCGGCATGCCGGTATAATGTGAAAAAGGAGATTCAGAAATGCTGAAAACTTATTTACAGATAAATAACCTTTCAATGTATCATCTGTCAAAAGCATCCGGTATCCCTTACAGCACGGTAAATGATCTGGCAAATAATAAAACCACGTCAGGAAACTGTAAAGTATCCGTGATTCAGAAGCTTGCCGCAGCGTTGCAGCTCGGCATTGAAGAATTTCTTTTTATCTGCGAACAGCCTGCGGTTTTTAAGACGAATCACGGATCCATGGAAGCATATATTTTTGCCAGGGGCAACAAATACTATGTTGCGTTCCTCGATGAGGAAGAGAAACATGAGATCGAAATGAGTTCTGTATGTGAAAGCATCCGGCCGTTTTTATATGAGCTGGCTGAATGGAAAATCGACGATTATCTCGCAGACAAGCAGCTGGAGGTGATGACAAATGAACTACTTCATCATGCGTAAAAATGACCCGATCGTGCTTGCGGAATTTTCCGAAGACGGCACGATGCTGCGCTATACCCGACAGCTGATCAATCCCGAACTTGCTCCGTTACAATCCAAAAGTTCATCAGGATGGCTGCGCGACTGGTGGAAAATAAGAGCCGTACCGATCGGACAGGGCAGGATTGCAAATATGTTGACCCAGAGAGGACTGCTCGGCCCGGAAGAATACTTACTTAAAAATCTCGGCTTGAGTCTTACAGACTATTACTGGATCAAACCTGTCGATTCCAGTCTGACATGGGAAAATGTAAACCTCTTTGATAATGATTTCAGTGAAAACCTGCTTTTTACAGATCCCAATTCATCATCAACGCTGGCTTACGCACCAAACAGTACCCTGCAGGGACAATTGGAAAAAACATGGGCTGTCAGCGCCAATGGAGACCGTGTCCTGATAAAAGGCAACAGGGATAACCTGTCCTCTGAAAGCATCAATGAAGTAATTGCAGCCGAGCTTCACCGCTTACAGGGCTATGACAACTTTACGTCATATGAACTCATACGCATAAAAGACAAGTGCTATGATTACGGATGCTGCTCGAAGCTGTTTACAAGCCAGAAACTTGAACTGGTTTCTGCCTACGCGTTCGTGACATCCGAGAAACAGCCGAACGGTACTTCCTCCTATGAGCACTTTATATCTGTCTGTGGGAAACATGGCATGGATACAGAACAGTTACGGAAAGATCTGGAATACCAGATCATGACAGATTTCATATTATCCGGACGAGATCGGCATTTAAATAACATTTCGGTTCTGAGAGATGCAGATTCACTGAAATTTCTCAGACTGGCACCAATTTATGACAGCGGCAAATGCCTGTTTGTTCATTCTAATGTTCCGGCATCGGAAAAAGAGCTGCTGCGCATTGAAACGCAGAGCTTTTCATCCAATGAATTAAAGCTCCTCTCTTATGTGACAGACCGTTCTCTCGTGGATGCATCAAAACTGCCGGATCCGGATTATATTCATGCGATGTATGAAAAAGACACCCAGATAGATCCGAAGCGCATTGATCTGATCACAGCAGGATATACAAAAAAAATTGAGTTGTTCAAAGCTTTTCAAAACGGAGAAAACCTGAGAAAACGAATTATCCCCGGCAGAGATGACCGATAACAGATATTATAAAATTTACAGTTGGAGATTTTTATGCGTAAATTAGCACTCAATGAAGACATTTTAATGAGCATCGACAAGCCCGCCCGCTACATCGGCGGGGAAGTCAATGCTGTGATGAAAGATCTGAATCAGGTAGAGGTGCGCTTCGCCATGTGTTTCCCGGACGTCTATGAGATCGGGATGTCCCATCTGGGCATTCAGATCCTCTATGACATGCTCAACACCCGGGACGATATCTGGTGCGAGCGGGTGTACTCTCCCTGGACAGACCTGGATCCCATCCTGCGGGAGAAGAAGATTCCTCTGTTTGCCCTGGAGTCACAGGACCCGATCCGGGACTTTGATTTTCTGGGAATTACGATTCAGTATGAGATGTGCTACACGAACATCCTGCAGATTCTGGATCTCTCCGGAATCCCGCTGTATGCGGCGGAACGCGGAGAAGAGGACCCCATTGTTCTCGGCGGCGGCCCCTGCACCTACAATCCGGAACCGCTGGCAGAGTTTTTTGACCTGTTTTACATCGGGGAGGGCGAGACCTCCATGCTGCCGCTGGTAGATGCCTACAAGGCCAACCGGGCCGCCGGGGGAAGCCGCCAGGATTTCCTTCGCCGTGCAGCACGAATTCCCGGCATTTATGTGCCTTCGCTCTACGAGGTAAGCTATCTGGAAGACGGCACCATCGCCGATTTCCGGCCACGGGAGGAGGGCGTACCGGCCCGCATCCGCAAGGAAGTGGAGTCCGATCTCAGCCACACTTACTATCCTGAGAAACCGGTCGTTCCCTTCGTCAAGGCAACGCAGGACCGGGTGACGCTGGAAATTCAGCGCGGGTGTATCCGCGGCTGCCGTTTCTGTCAGGCAGGCATGATCTACCGGCCTCTGCGCGAGCGAAACCTGAACTGGCTGGAAGACATGGCGGTAAAAATGCTGGAGAATACCGGCCACGAAGAGATCACGCTGAGTTCCTTAAGCTCCAGTGATTACAGTCAGATCCAGCCCCTGATCGAGGGACTGATCGAGGAGTGCGGACGGCGTCATGTCAACATTTCCCTTCCCTCTTTGCGCATCGATTCGTTCTCACTTGATGTGATGAACAAGGTTCAGGATGTGAAGAAAAGCAGCCTGACCTTTGCTCCCGAAGCCGGAACGCAGCGGCTGCGTGATGTCATTAACAAGGGCCTGACGGAGGAAGATATCCTGAACGGGGCCGCGGAGGCCTTCCGGGGAGGCTGGACGAAGGTGAAGCTGTATTTCATGCTGGGGCTGCCCACTGAGACAGAGGAGGACATGCGTGGCATCGCCGAGCTCTCCGAGAGGATCTGTGAGCGTTTCTTCGATGAAGTACCGAAGGAAAAACGCCGGGGAAAGATTCAGCTGACCGCCAGCTCCTCGTTCTTTGTTCCCAAACCCTTTACACCCTTTCAGTGGGCGACGATGGAGACAAAAGAAGAGTACCTGCGGCGCGCCCATCTGGTCAAAGACACCTTCTTCCAGCAATTAAATCGCCGCTCCATGCATTATCAGTATCATGAGGCCGATGTCACGGTGCTGGAGGGCGTGCTGGCCCGGGGAGACCGGCGGGTCGCGCCTGTCATCGAGAGAGCATATAAAAAAGGATGCCTCTTCGACGCCTGGTCTGATTATTTTGACAATGACCGCTGGATAGAGGCCTTCGCGGAAACCGGGGTCGATCCGGATTTTTACACACGTCGGGAGAGAAGTGCCGAAGAAATCTTCCCCTGGGATTTTATCGACATCGGCGTAACGAAGAAATTCCTGCGGCGGGAGTGGGAGAAGGCCATGCGCGGCGAGGTGACGCCCAACTGCCGGCAGCAGTGCAGCGGCTGCGGCGCAGCGATATTCGGAGGAGGAATCTGTCATGAGAATTCGCATACGGTTTGAGAAGGAGGGGAGTCTCCGCTTCATCGGGCATCTGGATATCATGCGGTATTTTCACAAGGCATTGCAGCGCGCGCATGTGGCGGTCTGCTTTTCCGGCGGTTATCACCCCCATCCGGTCATGTCCTTCGCCTCGCCTCTGGGTGTCGGTCTGACCTCCCGGGGCGAATATATGGACGTGGAAGTGGAGGAGACCGGTTCCAGCCGGGAGATGATCGAACGTATCAATGCGACCATGGTGGAGGGGATCCGCGTCACCGGCTACCGGCTTCTGCCGGAGGACGAGGGACGCAAGCATCACAACGCCATGGCGACTGTAGGAATGGCGGATTATCTGGTGAAGCTGAAAGAACCCCGGCCTGCTTCGGGAGATAACTGGGAAGAGGAGATCGCGCATTTTCTGGCCAGGCCGGAGATCATCGTCACGAAAAAGACGAAAAAGAGCCAGGAGGAGACGGATATCCGTCCCTGGATCTATGAATTTCGCCGTGAACCGCAGGAAGACGCCTTCTTCCTGCGCCTTTCCGCCGGTTCCCTGAAGAATCTGAAACCGGAACTGGTCATGGAAGCCTTCCTCGGCGAGCCGTGCAGCCGGAAGAACCTCGCGATCTGCCGTCTCGATATGCGGACGGCGGAGAGCGTCTCTCTGGGCGACCTGGGGAAGGAGATTCCATGAATAAGCTGCTGATTACCCGCTGGGAGGACGGCATCCTGACCGCGCTCTGGGATGGAAGCCGCGTGCTGGAATTCCGCATGGAACGGGACGATTCTGCGGTGCAGGTCGACGATATCTATCTGGGGAAGATCAAGAACCTCGTGAAAAATATTCGCGCCGCCTTTGTGGAGGTGCGGCCGGGTGTTCTCTGTTTTCTGCAGCTTCCGAAGAAGGAAGCTCATTACCGGGAGGGTGATGAGATCCTTGTACAGGTCAGCCGCGAGGCCGTTAAGACGAAGTCTCCCGTGGTCACGGACCGCCTCTCTCTGGGCGGACGCTATCTGGTGCTTGTCAGTGATCAGGTGCGGGTCGCTGTATCAGCCAAAATTCACAATGATGCCCGTCGTAAAGAGCTTCAGGAGCTTTTGGCAAAGACAATTCAGCAAGAACAGGTCGGTTTTATCCTGCGCACCAATGCGGAGACGGCGGACAATGAGGTTATCCTTAAAGAAGCCGCCGGCCTGATTTCCCGTTACCGTCAGATCTCGGAGAAATCGCTGCACCGTCCCGCTTTCACCAGACTCTGGCAGGGTACTCCGGCCTACCTGGAGGCGGTGCGGGATGCCCGTGAAGGGAGTCTCGAGGCTGTGATCACCGACGACGCCGAGATCTATGAGAGCCTGCAATCCGGGCTGGCGGATGCTTCCTATATCAGACCGGAGCAGATTGTTTACTATCAGGATGACCGCCTGTCCTTAAAGAATCTGTATCGGCTGGAGCATTTTCTGGAGCAGGCGCTGGACCGCCGTGTCTGGCTGAAATCCGGCGGCTATCTGGTCATTGAACCGACGGAAGCGCTGACCGTCATTGATGTGAATACCGGCAAATATGACGGTCACAAAGGAGCCGAGGAGACCTTCTTCCGGATCAACCAGGAGGCGGCCCGGGAGATTGGATTCCAGATGCGTCTGCGGAATCTCTCCGGCATCATTCTGGTCGATTTCATCGATATGGAAGAC
>JAJQCL010000118.1:0-7085 GCA_021202715.1 Lachnospiraceae bacterium | reverse complement strand
ATGGAAGACCCTGAACACCGTCAGCAGCTCTATGAGACGCTGCGCGAAGTGATCCGGCGTGATCCCGTCAAGACCATTTTGGTCGATGTCACCGCCCTGAACCTGGCGGAGCTGACGCGGAAGAAGACCAGAAAACCCTTATATGAGCAGATGAGACACCAATGAAATGTTGCGTGTGATGCGGGAAGGATCGAGTGTCCACGCAGAGAAATTATAAGAAGGTGAAAAATGAAAGGTACTTTTGTTCTCGCCCAGATGGCCTCGGAGGGTTTCCCGGAAGCAAATCTGGAAAAAGCAAAGCAAGCTGTCCCTCAGGCGAGGGAAAGATATCATGCGGATGTGGTGATTTTTCCAGAGTATTTTATGAGTTATTTCCCTGCGGGAACGGCTCCCGAAATACAGCTTGCTACCCGCCAGCCTTTAAACGGTCCCTTTGTGACGGAAATGTGCAAACTCGCCAAAGAGAATCATGTCTGGCTTGTCTTTGGCATGAATGAAACGGTTGAAGATCCGAACGATCCTCGGCAGTACAATACGGTGGTTGTGACCGGAGCGGATGGCGAGATCGTTTCTGTATATAGAAAGACACATTTGTATGATGCTTTCGGATACAAAGAATCCGATATATATAAACCGGGGGACCGTTTGTTTGAACCGATCGATACGCCGTTCGGCAAACTGGGGCTTTTTGTCTGCTATGAAGTGCGTTTCCCGGAGGTTGCCCGTTATCAGCGCTCCAGAGGGGCCGATATTATTCTGATGCCCACAGCCTGGGCTGTAGGAAAACTGAAGAGTCTTCATTTCCGGGCACTGATTACGGCCCGAGCCATCGAAAATACGGTCTATATGCTGGCCTGTGACCAGTGCGACGGCAAATCCATTGGCGAGTCTGTCGCGGTGGATCCCATGGGTGTTCCGATTGCCAGCGGTGGTGAGGGCGAGTGCTTTCTTGTGGCCTATGTGGATACGGATCGGGTGGAGAAAGTTCGGGCAAAGCTGCCAGCATACAAAGACCGTCGGCCGGAACTCTATACGATTTAAAGGATGAATACGACCGGTGACATATCCGGGGAATACAGAGGTTGCAATTGAAAAAAATAGCCTCAAGGGGCTTGACGATTGATTTTCTGCATGGTAGTATAAACAAGTGTGTTTTGAGGAGCGCGCATGGGCGGTTTGCCGTCCGGGCCGCACAGCGAGGTTTCAAAGTTCCGCATGGCGGGCGCCGCAGCTGGCGAGTATGGAATAAGGAGGTGCTCAAATGTACGCAATTATCGCAACAGGTGGAAAGCAGTATAAGGTGGCTGAGGGCGACGTGATCTTCGTAGAGAAGCTGGACGTGGCCGAGGGCGATGCTTATGAGTTCGATCAGGTTCTGGCCGTGAACGACGGTGAGATGGTCGTCGGCGAACCCACTGTGGCAGGCGCGAAGGTGAAAGCGACGGTACTGGCGCAGACCAAGGGCAAGAAGGTCATCGTCTACAAGTACAAGAGAAAGACCGGCTATCACAAGAAGAACGGCCACAGACAGTGCTACACGAAGTGCAAGATCGACGCGATCGAGAAATAAGTCCTGGAACGAAAGTGATTTGAGTGCGAGGAGGTGTAATTCATGGCTCATAAAAAAGGTGTAGGCTCTACCAAAAACGGCAGAGATTCCGAGGCGAAACGTTTAGGAGCGAAGAGAGCGGACGGACAGTTCGTACTGGCCGGGAATATCCTTTACAGACAGCGCGGCACCAAGATTCACCCCGGTGTGAATGTGGGACGCGGCGGCGACGACACCCTGTTCGCCAAGGTGGACGGTGTGGTTCGTTTCGAGAGGAAGGGCAGAGACAAGAAGCAGGTATCTGTGTATCCCCGGGTCACCAACGAATAAGAAACAGACAGAAAGAAGCCGACGTCATCTGTACGCCGGCTTTTCTTCACGCCATAGAAAGGAACAGTTATGTTTGCCGACTATGCAAAAATATTGATCAAATCCGGCAAGGGCGGTGACGGCCACGTCAGCTTCCGCCGTGAACTGTACGTTCCCGATGGAGGACCGGACGGCGGCGACGGCGGTCGGGGCGGTGATGTCATCTTCGTCGTCGACAAGGGCCTGAACACGCTGACGGATTTCCGGCATCGGCGCAAATACGCGGCCCGGGACGGAGAACCGGGCGGGAAAAGGCGCTGTCACGGCGCGAACGGAGAAGATCTCATCGTCAAGGTTCCGGAGGGAACGGTAATCAAGGAGGCGGAATCCGGCCAGGTCATCGCTGACATGTCCGGCGACAATCTGCGCGAAGTGATCCTGCGGGGCGGCCGGGGCGGTCAGGGAAATATGCACTATGCCACGGCCACGATGCAGGCCCCCAAATACGCCCAGCCGGGAAAGCCCGGGCAGGAGCTCTGGGTGACGCTGGAGCTGAAGGTCATCGCCGATGTGGGTCTCCTGGGCTATCCCAACGTGGGCAAATCCACCCTCCTGTCCCGTGTGACCAACGCGCGGCCGAAGATCGCCAACTATCATTTTACAACTATACAGCCCAATCTCGGCGTGGTGGATCTGGGTGACGGACAGGGTTTTGTCATTGCGGACATTCACGGTCTCATCGACCGCGCGGCCGAGGGAGTTGGTCTGGGCCATGATTTCCTGCGCCATATCGAGCGTACCCGCATCCTGATTCATTTGGTGGATGCCGCCGGTACCGAGGGGAGAGACCCGGTGGAGGATGTACGCGCGATCAACCGGGAACTGGCGAACTACAACCCGGAACTTCTCAAAGTCCCTCAGGTGATTGCAGCGAATAAAATCGATGTCATCTATGGAGAAGAAGACCCGGTCGCGCGGCTGCGCGAAGCCTTTGAACCGGAGGGGAAGAAGGTATTTCCCATCTCGGCGGTCACGGGACAGGGCCTGAAGGAGCTTCTGTATTACGTGAATGACCAGTTAAAGAGCCTGCATGCACAGCCGGTCATTTTCGAGCGGGAATATGTACCGGAGGCCGCCTCTCCCGATCTGCCCTATGAGGTCTCACGGAATGAGGAGGGAGATTTTCTGGTGGAGGGCCCGCTGATCGAGAAGATGCTCGGCTACACCAACCTGGAATCGGAGAAAGGCTTCCTGTTCTTCCAGAAGTTCCTGAAAGAGCGGGGCATTTTAAAGGATCTGGAAGAGCTGGGGATTGAAGAAGGAGACACCGTGCGGATGTACGGCCTGGCCTTCGATTATTACAAAGAATAAGGAATGAAAGTATGACGAGTAAACAGAGAAGTTATCTGATGAAGCTGGCCTCCGATCTTGATCCCATCCTGCAGATCGGGAAATCCTCTCTGACGCCGGAGCTTGTGAAAGCAGTCGATGAAGCCATGGAGGCCCGGGAACTGATCAAGATCAATATCCTGAAAAATTGTTTCGAGGATGGACGGGATCTGGCAAACACGCTGGCAGAACGTTCACATGCTCAGGTTGTACAGGTGATTGGCCGGAAAATTGTATTGTATCGTGAATCCAAAACAAAGAAGAAAATCGAACTGCCGTAAAGGCGGAAGAGTGGAGAGAAGAGATGAAGATCGGCATCCTGGGGGGAACCTTTGATCCTATCCATAAAGCACATCTGAAGCTGGGGCGCGAAGCCTGCCGGGTCTTTGCCCTGGACCGTGTCTGGGTCATGCCCACGGGAAATTCCTACCTGAAAACGGAGGTTGGGATCGTCACGGATGCCGAACACCGTGCGGAGATGGTGCGTCTGGCGATTCGGGATGACCCGCTCCTCGAATTTTCCGATCTGGAATTGCGGCGTCCCGGCTATACGTATACAGCCGACACTCTTTTGTCCCTGACCAGGGATCATCCGGGGGTGGAATGGCACTTTATCATCGGCGCCGATTCTCTGCATGGAATGGAGCAGTGGGTCGCTCCGGAGGTCATTTTCCGCTGTGCTGCGATTATTGTGGCCAATCGAAATGGACAGGTGGAGGATGCGATTCTTCTCCGTGATAAAAAACATCTGGAAGAGCGGTTCAGCGCGCGTATTCTGCTTCTGAATTTTCAGAGCATGGACGTCTCCTCCAGTCAGATCCGCAGGGACATCGCCGGGGGGCTCCTTCCTCATCCGGCGCTGACGGATGAGGTCAACCGCTACATTCAGGAGCATGAGCTTTACGCGCTCCACCTGAATGAGAAACAGATCTGCCTGTGGCTGCAGCAGCGTCTAAAGCCCTCCCGCTATCGTCACACGTTGGGCGTGGCGGACACTGCGGAGAACCTGGCCAGACAATATGGGACGGTCGATGCGAAACGCGCCCGGCTCGCCGGTTTGCTTCACGACTGCGGCAAGAACGAGGGAACCGCTCTGACCCATGGCCCCATCGGCGCCGAGATCGCCAGAGAGGAGCTGGGGATCCGGGATGAAGAAATCCTGAATGCAATCCGCTATCATACCACGGGCCGTCCGGCCATGACAGACCTCGAGAAGATCATCTTCATCGCCGATTATATCGAGCCAAACCGGGACCGTGCGCCCCACCTGGAAGAGCTGCGTAAGATGGCATATGTCGACCTGAACGAAACAATTCGATGTATTTTGGAGGATACACTTGCATATTTAAGGGATTCCAAAACGGTCATTGACGAACGTTCTCTGGAAACGTATAATTACTATAACGCGATAAGAAAGGGGTCCATCCATCCATGAAAGAAAAAGTATCTGAAAAAATGTTGAAAATTGCCTACGATGCGTTGGACGAAAAGAAAGCATCGGACATCACGGTCATTGATATTGCCGGTGTGTCCACCATCGCGGATTACTACGTAATTACGAACGGAGAGAACCCGAGCCATGTGCAGGCACTGGTGGAGAATGTACAGGAGAAAATGTACAAGTCCGGTTACGCCTGCCGCTCTCTGGAAGGCTTCAAAGCCGCCAACTGGGTGCTGATGGATTACGGCGACATCGTAGTGAACGTCTTCTCGCGGGATGACCGCCGCTGGTTCGACCTGGAGAGGATCTGGCGCGACGGACGATTCCTGGATGCATCCGAGATTGAGGCGATTGAAGAAGATTGAGTTGATATTTGATGATACAAGGATTACGAGAGCGCGTTAGCGCGGAGTAATCCGTGTATCAAGGCGACAAAATACCTTTTGTCGCCTACATCATTTGATATGTTTTACGCCAGAAAAGGACAGGTAAGAGGCCTGTCCTTTTCTGGCGTAAGCATTCGTATTCATGAGCTTGGAACCCTGGTGTAATGATACCACGGATTGCTACGCGCTGACGCGCTCCCGCAATCCTCAAAACATTCGTAATCCGCTCATTTGGCCATTGAAATGGCCAAATGGCTACTTACTCATGTTTTGGCGGGTCCCAAATTCATGAATACGAATACAAGCATTCGTATTCATGAGCTTGGAACCCTGGTATCATTACATATTCATCCGCAGCAGGCCGATGACTTTGCCGAGAACCTCGCAGCTGGGGACGATAATCGGATCCATGAAATCGTTCTCCGGCTGCAGGCGGATGTGATCGTCCTCTTTGTAAAAACGCTTTACCGTTGCGGAGTCTTCGATCAGGGCTACGACTACCTCGCCGTTCGAAGCGGTGCGCCGTTGTTCAACCAGCACATGATCACCGTCGAGGATACCCATATTCACCATACTGTCTCCCCGCACCTCTAACAGGAAAAGCTCGGCGTTCGGAAGCTGATCGGCCGGGAAAGGAAAGAACCCTTCGATATTCTCCTCGGCCAGAATTGGCTGACCGGCCGCCACGCGTCCGATGATGGGAACGCGGACCATCTCGCCGTGGAAGATGCCGTACTCGTCATCCACGATCTCAATGGCCCGGGGTTTGGACGGATCCCGGCGTATGTATCCGTTCTTCTCCAGAGATTCCAGATGAGAATGTACGCTGGAGGTGGACTTGAGATGTACGGCCTCACAGCTCTCCCGCACTCCCGTCGGATAACCTTTCTTCAGAATACAATCCCGAATATACTCCAAAATTTCCCGTTGCTTATCAGAAATCCTTCCCTGCGACATGGCGAACATCCTCCCTTTCACTGATCTGCATTCCGTTGCTGATCTCTAAACATAAAGCATTTCCCGGAAACTGTGCAGGAAATACAGGCAGCACGTGAAACAAAAGTTCATAAAAATAGAAAATCCATCCATTATGTCCTTCATTTCTTCAATGATTCTACTATAACATATCTACCCGAAAAACGCAAACGAATGTTCTCGAAAATATGTTCGAAAAACAGGTTGACAAACAAATGTTCGCATGATATCATACTGACAGAAACAAATGTTCGGAACAAATATTCGGCTTTGAGCCGTTGCGGGGAGGCAGTGGAAGATGAGCAGAAGAAAAAGAAGGAAAAGCAGTGGTTGGAATCGTCTTTTATTTGTCCTGGTAATGGTACTGGTCCTGATGGGCGGCTTTCGTGTGAAGGCTCTTGCCTCCGCGCAGGCTGCGCCGACGAAAAACTATATCTCTGTCCAGATCCACACCGGGGATACGCTCTGGTCTGTGGCCGAGGAATACTGCGAGGGCACCTCTGACCGGGAGATCCGCAATTATGTGAATGAGATTAAGGGAATCAACCATATTGTCAATGACAGGGCTCTGACTCCCGGTGCATATTTGACTGTTTATACGATTGATCGCTAAAAACTGATCAAGAAAGAGGCGGTTTTTTCGCCTTTTACTCGCCTGCGCGGGCTGCGTCCGGCTTCAGCCGGAATAAACCTTGAACCTTGCGCAGCCCTGCGCATCATTTCCAGATGTCCAGATTTTTACTCCGGGCGTTTTTCTCTGAGCTGCACTTTGTTTCGGGCGCTGCGCCGCCGCTCATCCTCCAACGCCGCATAGTGCTTTCGGGTGGTATTAACATCGGAGTGTCCCAGAACATCGGCGACCAGATAGATATCTCCGGTTTCACGATATAGATTGGTGCCGTAGGTGCTGCGCAGCTTGTGCGGCGTGATATTTTTTAGAGTAGTCACACAGCGGGAATATTTTTTGACCAGATTTTCCACGCTGCGCACACTGAGACGCTTTCTCTGCATGTACAGGAAGCAGGCCTCCTCATGA
>JAJQCL010000046.1 GCA_021202715.1 Lachnospiraceae bacterium | reverse complement strand
CTTTGGCTACCTTGTAAAATTTATCCCAGACATGCTCCAGGTCGTCTTCGGGGATCGGCGTCCCGGTTTCATGGACAGAAACTACCACCTTCTTCCCCCGGCGGATTGTAGATACGGTGACCACGCCCGGCCTACTGACATAGTGGTAGGCATTGGTCATATAATTCTGAACCACCTCTTCGATCATGAACTCATCCGCATAGACCAGGATTTCCGGTTCGACATTGACCCGGACCTCGCAGCCGCACTCCTCCGCCATGACCCGTGTGGAATGGATGACGCCGTTCAGCACGTCGGACAGATTGAAGACCTCACGAACCAGCTGCATTTCCCCGGACTCGATCTCATCCAGATTCAGCAGCCGCTTGACGATCTGGTTCATCTTCTGTGCTTCGTCAATGATCACGTCGCAGTAGAACTCCATGCTCTCCGGATCTTCGCTGATGCCGTCCTTCAGTCCCTCCGAGTAGCCCTGAATCAGCGCGATCGGCGTTTTCAGCTCATGGGACACGTTGGAGAGAAAGAGCCGCCGCATCTCATCGATCCGTTCCTTCTCTTCCAGATCCTTCGCCAGCTGCAGATTAGCCGCCCGCAGCTCCTCGATCGAACGCCGCAGATTGTCCGACATGTAGTTCATGTTCTCACCCAGAACGCCGATCTCGTTGGTCTGGCGTCCCGTATAGCGGACATCAAAATTCAGCTCCGCCATCTGCTTGGAGATCTCCGAGAGCTCCTGAATGGGCTTCGTCAGCCCCCGCGTCACCAGATACACCAGCACCGCGCCCAGAAGAACCGCAAAGACGCCGATATAAATAAGGAAACGGTTGGAGAGCTCTGCACTCTCCCGGATGCTCTCCAGCGGGGTTGTCATGATGTACCCCACATCGTCGACCCGCCCGATGCAGGTCATCTGATCGCCGCCCAGCCGACTGTCGTTGGCCTTGTAGACGATGTAATTCTCCGTCGTCTCGTAGATCTCCGCATCAATTTCATTCAGGAAGGTACTCCCATAGAGATAGGCGATGAGGATCGAAATATTCTGCTCCTGGTTCATATCCGAGGCATAGACGATCTGAGGGATTTCATCAAAATTCTGCATCACGATCACATCGATGTTGTCGTTCTTCACCACCTTGTCCAGCTCCACGACCTTATCGTCGCTGAAATCCGCCTCCACACAGCTGGCAATGGTATCCACTGCCTCCCGGATCTGCTTCTGCTTCCGGGACGTCGTGTAGGTTTCAAGGTACGTGGCGTTGACCAGCCACATAGCCACGATGATGCCCGTCAGGACGCTGACGATGATCAACATATACTGAAAACGGATGGATGTCCCTTTTTTCTTTCCCTGCGTTCTCATTTCTTTGCGGCTTTTCCGTCCGTCGGTTCGACCTCGAACTTATATCCCATGCCCCAGACAGTCTTGATGTAATCGCCCCTGGCTCCCATCTTGCTCCGCAGCTTCTTCACGTGCGTGTCGATGGTACGGGCATCCCCGAAATAGTTGTAGTTCCAGACATTGTTCAGGATCACTTCCCGGGAGAGAGCGATTCCCTGATTTTCCATAAAATAGGTCAGCAGCTCAAATTCCTTGAAGCTCAGCTCCAGCCTCTCTCCATCCACCGTAACCAGATGGGCCGACTTATTGATCTCGATTCCTCCAACGGACAGAACATCCTGCTGCTCTCCGTTGGCCCGCCGCAGCAGCGCCTCCACACGCGCCACCAGAATGCGGGGGCTGAAAGTCTTCGTAATATACTCATCCACCCCCAGCTCAAAGCCCTTCAGTTCGTCGCGCTCCTCGGACTTGGCCGTCAGCATGATCACCGGGACCTTCGAATAGCGGCGGATGGTTTCCAGAACCTCCCAGCCGTTCATCCCCGGCATCATGACATCCAGGATCACCAGGTCGATCTTCTTATCATTAAAGAACATCTCTACAGCCTTCTCTCCATCGGCCGCCTCCACCACCTGATAGCCGCTCTTCGTGAGGAAATCCTTCACCAGCTTTCTCATTCTGGCCTCATCATCGGCCACCAGTATCTTCATATGCTCCATACGCGGCATCTCCTTTCTCTGTCCAGCTTCTTCCCCGTGACACAGTTCCCTCGAAGAACCTTCTTCGCAGGGGGACTCTTTTTGCCATCTTACCAGTATTTCCCGAAAATATCCATGGGTTTCACGTTTATTTCACACAACAGCACCCGTTTCTTCACGCGGCACACTCCATCAGGCCTCGCCTCAGTAGGCTCCCATGGAGTCCCGCATGACAAAGAGCTTGTCCACAAAATGATACGGAACAAACTCTCCCTGCCGGGCCAGCTGCCTGACTTCCTCCGCGTCCGCCCAGCGGATCTGCCGCACCTCTTCCTCCTGAATATGCAGCGCTTCGTCGGGGATCTCCCTCTTCACCAGCCACCAGTCGTCAAAGCCGCTGCCGAAGGAGAAACTGAATTTGGCGATCTCTTCGGACAGATCCAGCGGATATCCCAGCTCCTCCGTCGTCTCGCGCTGCGCCGCAGTCCGGCTGTCTTCCCCGACCTGCGCGCACCCCGCCGCGGAGACATCCCAGAGATTCGGCCAGGTCTTTTTGCTTCCGACCCGCTGCTGGATCAACAACTGGTTTCTTCCATTGAAAATACAGACATGGACGATCAAATGATAGTCACCCGCAGCCAGTGGATCTCCTCTTCGATGCGTCCGGCCCGTTCTCCGGCGTTCTTTGTCATAGATGTCCCAATATTCCTCCATACCGGCCTCCCGTTCTCTGTTCCGTCCCCGTCACAGGCAGCTGCCCGATGATCTTCTCTTCGTAGTATAACGAACATTGATCAATTCTGCAACTGCGATCTTTCACGGTTTCCGCCCTGACCCGAAGGGATTCAGACCGTCTGCGGCAGGATCCCATCGTATTTTTCAGCGTTGCTTCTTGACTTTATTACGGTAAACTGATACTATAGCGATGTTCTTTTTATGCCGTGTCCCGGAAACAAAATCAAACCGCTCCGGCGCATGACGACAATCACTCAATGGAAGGAAGTAGTATTATGAAGAAGAACATTGCCCTGATGCTGGCCCTGCTCATGATGGCCTCCCTCACTGCCTGCAGCAGTTCCTCCGACAGCACGTCGGACACAACAGCCGCGGAAACCGTCGCGGAGACGGACAGTGAGACCACAGCCGCCGAGACAGAGGCCGCGGAAATCGAAGTCAGCGAAGAAACCACCGCCGCGGAGAGCGCTGCTGCCGAGGACAGCGATCTCGTTTACATTCAGGAGAAGGGAACCCTGGTCGTCGGCATCACCGATTTCGAGCCGATGGATTACAAGGATGCAGACGGCAACTGGATCGGCTTTGACGCCGACATGGCCACTGCTTTCGCCGAGAGTCTCGGCGTTGAAGTGGAATTTGTCGAGATCGACTGGGACAACAAGATCCTGGAGCTGGATGGCAAGACTATCGACTGCGTCTGGAACGGCATGACCCTCACCTCTGAGGTCACCAGTTCCATGGACTGCAGCAATGCCTACTGCAACAACGCACAGGTGCTGATCGTCTCCTCGGATGTGGCTGATCAGTATCAGGATACGGACAGCCTGGCCGATCTGACCATCGCCGTCGAGGCGGGCAGCGCCGGTGAGGAGGTCGTCACCGAGCTTGGCATCGCCACCACCGCCGTTTCCTCTCAGGCTGACGCACTGATGGAAATCGCCGCCGGAACCTCCGACGCCGCTGTCATCGACGCACTGATGGCTGCCGCCATGGTCGGCGAGGGAACAGGCTATGAGGATCTGACCTACACGATCAGCCTGAACAGTGAAGAGTATGGCGTCGGATTCCGTATCGGTTCCGATCTGGTCGAACTCCTGAATGAGTTTTTCGCCACATCCTACGCCGACGGCTCGATGCTGGAGATCGCGGAAACCTACGGTGTGCAGGCGGCTCTGATCGAGCAGTAATTCCCCCGCACACGGTACGAATCAGATGAAGCCGGGGTCAAAGATCTTTGACCCCCTGATACGTCGGCCGGCCGGATGGGTACGCACCCAGGCCGGCCGGTCGCATATACAGGAGAACCCCATGGATTTATTTTTTGAACAGTTTCCCATCGTCATTCAGGCTCTGAACACCGGTTTTCTGCAGACTCTGAAGCTCTTTTTCGTCACCCTGATCGGCGCGCTGCCGCTGGGGCTCCTGATCTCCTTCGGATCCATGTCGCGCTTTCGGCCTCTGAGTACCCTGTCCCGGGTCTTCGTCTGGGTCATCCGCGGCACGCCTCTGATGATCCAGCTCCTGATCGTCTACTATTTCCCGGGGCTGGTCCTGGGAAATGCCATCTGGGGCGGCGGGGAAACCGGCCGTTTCCTGGCGGCTTCCACCGCCTTCATCATCAACTACGCATGCTATTTCTCGGAGATATACCGCGGCGGCATCCAGGGCATCCCCATCGGCCCGACCGAAGCCGGACTGGTCCTCGGCATGACGCGAAGCCAGATCTTCTTCAAGATCACGCTGCTTCAGATGATCAAGCGCATCGTTCCGCCGATGTCCAACGAGATCATTTCTCTGGTGAAGGATACCTCTCTGGCGCGGATCATCGCTCTCCAGGAGATCATCTGGGCCGGGCAGTCCTTCATGAAGGGCTCTCAGGGCATCTCCGGCGCCATCTGGCCGCTGTTCTTCACGGCGGTTTACTATCTGGCCGCCAACGGTCTTCTGACACTGCTCTTCGGCTGGATCGAGCGAAAACTGGATTATTTCAGATAGGAGGCGAAACCCATGTCTATTCTGGAAGTAGAACATATTCAGAAATCCTTCGGACACACGCAGGTGCTCCGCGACATCAGCTTTTCCCTGGAGCAGGGACAGGTGCTCTCCGTCATCGGCTCCTCCGGCAGCGGCAAGACCACGCTCCTGCGCTGCCTGAATTTTCTCGAAACCCCCGACGGCGGTACCATCTGCGTCCGGGGCGAAACCATCTTTGACGCCTCGGATTCAGCCCGGCTCACAGACACGGAGATCCGACGGCGGCGCCTTCATTTCGGTCTGGTTTTTCAGTCCTTCAACCTCTTTCCACAGTACACGGCTCTGGGAAATGTCATTCTGGCCAAAGAACTGCTGGCGAAGGAGGAACCCGATTATCGGGCCCGCAAGGCCCAGATTCACCGGGAGGCGGAGGAACAGGGGCGGGAGCTCCTGACACAGATGGGTCTGGCCGACCGCATGGACAACTATCCGCATCAGCTCTCTGGAGGCCAATGCCAGCGCGTTGCCATCGCCCGCGCCCTGGCTCTGCAGCCGGACATTCTCTGCTTTGACGAACCGACTTCCGCACTCGATCCGGAGCTGACCGGCGAAGTGCTGCGCGTCATCCGGGAGCTGGCCGATCACAACACGACCATGATCATCGTGACGCACGAGATGGCCTTCGCCCGGGACGTGGCCAGCCAGGTCATCTTCATGGACGACGGACGCATTCTGGAAGCCGGCGATCCCCGCCAGGTGCTGGAGCACCCGCGGGAGGAGCGCACGCGCCAGTTCCTCTCCCGCTTTTCACAGGGATAAGCGCAATCTTCCAGTCAAGAACAGCTCTCTGACGATACAGACTTTTGTCTGTATCGTCGGAGAGTTTTTCTTTTTATACACTTTCCCCAATTTGTCGTATTTTCGTGTATAGGAACGAAGTATTATAGACTGGTTTCTGCCGGATTTCCGGGCTATAATGAAATGATACAAGGGACAAAAGGTCATGAATCGAATGCTTGCATTCGTATTCATGGCTTTGGTCTCCGCTCCGCTTCGGTCGTTGCTAAGCAAGCGCCACTGGCGCTTAGCAACCCGCAACAACATGACACCGTAGGCGCCCCTTGTAGGGAAAGTAGCCATTTTGGCCAATATATTGGCCAAAATGAGCGGATTTCGAATGTTGTCAGGATTGCGGGAGCGCGTCAGCGCAGAGCAATCCGTTGTATCATACCTTTTGCGCCTTGGTAAATGACGACGCGACGCACATTTTCTCTGCCCGCCCTGCGATCGGAGCGCAGCAGAATCGTTTTGAAAGGAAACAGAATGGGCAAAATCATAGAAAAAGAACCGGACACACGAAGCCTCGGCATTCCCCGGGCCATGCTGTATTACCGTTACCGGATTCTGTGGAAGAATTTCTTCGATGAACTGGGACTGAATATAAAGATCAGTCCGCCCACCAACCGGGAGATCCTGCAGCAGGGAACAGCGGCGGCGATGGACGAGGCCTGTCTGTCCACAAAGATTTATCTGGGGCATGTACAGTCGCTCCTGAAACAGTGTGACCTCATTCTGGTGCCCCGCATCGCGAGCTTCGGGCATCAGCGCGTCATGTGCACGAAATTTCAGGCGCTGTATGACCTGACCTGCAATACATTTCCGGAATATAAGGAAAAGTTCATCTCTTACAACATTGATATTCCGGAGAAAAAAGAGGAAGAGGGCGCGCTCCTTGATCTGACCGCCCGTCTCGGCTTCTCCCGCAAAGCAGCGAAAAACGCCTATAAGCAGGCAAAGAAGGCAGAGCAGGAGGACTTGAAACAGCGCTGCCGGACGCAGGAACGCCTGTATCAGCGAAAGGAGATCAAACTCCTTCTGGTCGCCCACAGCTATGTGCTGGACGACCCCTACATCGGCCGCCCGGTGATCGACTATCTCCGGGAACTCGGTGTGCTGCCCCTGCGGGCCGACGTGGTGGACCGCAAGGACGCCCTGAAACAGTCGCTGCGCATTTCCCCTACCCTGAAATGGGAGTTCAGCCGGGAGCTGGTGGGAAGTGTGGCCATCAACAAAGACAAGGTCGACGGAATCATCCTGATGAGCGCTTTCCCCTGCGGGCCGGACGCCATGGTCAACGAAATGATCCCGTATAAATTTCCGGACATCCCCACGCTGAAGCTCGTGCTGGACGACCAGAGCGGGACAGCGGGCGTGGAAACGCGCCTGGAAAGTTTTGTTGATATCATTCGCATGAAGAAGGGGGTGCTCTGATGGCGGAGGAAAAACGCAGGAAGGTTGCCTTTCCACTATTCAGTCACTACAACCTGCCGATCAAATATTTTATTGAGAATTCCATGAACGCAGAATATATCCTGCAGCCGCCCATGACCCGGCGGACCATAGATCTGGGAGCCCGCTACAGCCCTGATTCTGTCTGTACGCCCTTCAAGACCACGCTGGGCAGCATGATCGAGGCGCTGGAGGCCGGGGCGGATACGCTGATCATGACCATGGGACGATGCCG
>JAJQCL010000182.1:5761-7317 GCA_021202715.1 Lachnospiraceae bacterium | reverse complement strand
GATCCCGCAGGACGATATTCCCCACATCGCCCACGCCCAGGCCGTCTACCATGATGCTCCCCACGGGAACCTGCCCGTGAACCGCCGCATTGTCCTCGTCCAGCTCCAGCACATCTCCCGAATGCATCACAAAGATGCGCCGACTGTCAATGCCCAGCTCCTGAATCAGATGCGCATGCGCCTGCAAATGGCGATATTCCCCGTGCACCGGGATTGCATATTTCGGTTTCACCAGGGCATACATGAGCTTGATCTCTTCCTGGCAGGCGTGGCCCGACACATGGGTATCCTGAAAGATCACGTTTGCCCCCAGCAGAGACAGGTCCTTGCTCACTCTGGCCACGGGCTTTTCATTGCCGGGAATGGGATGGGAGCTCATGATGATCGTATCCCCGGGACAGATCGTCACCTTCCGATGAATGTTGGCTGCCATCCGGGACAGAGCCGCCATCGATTCTCCCTGGCTTCCCGTCGTAATGAGAACCGTCTGCTCTTTGGGATAATTTTTCAGTTCCTCAATGTTGATCAGGCAACCGTCGGGAATCTGAATATAGCCCAGCTCCATCGCCGCGCCAATGATGTTCACCATGCTCCGGCCGTCCACGACAACCTTGCGGCCATATTTGCAGGCACAGTTGATGATCTGCTGAACCCTGTCCACGTTGGACGCAAAAGTCGCCACGATGATCCGGCTGTTCTGATTTTCTGCGAAAATATTATCAAAAGTCTTCCCCACCGTCCTTTCGGACATGGTAAAGCCCTCGCGGAAGATGTTCGTGCTCTCGCAGAGCAAGGCCAGAACGCCCTTCTTTCCCAGCTCGGCAAAGCGTGAAAGATCGGCCGGGGCGCCGAAGACCGGCGTATGGTCGATCTTGAAGTCTCCGGTGTGAACGATCGTCCCCACCGGCGTAAAAATCGCCAGAGAGGCCGCATCCACGATGCTGTGATTGATGCGGATATACTCCACGCGGAAAGCTCCGGCGCTGATCGACTGACCGTATTTGACGACCTTGCGCTTCACGCCCTTGGGCACGGGATGTTCCGTCAGCTTCCCCTCGATGATCGCCATGGTCAGTTTCGTCCCGTACACGGGCACCGGAATCTTCTGCAATACATAAGGCAGAGCCCCGATATGGTCCTCGTGGCCGTGCGTGATAAAAAACCCCTTTACCTTGTGCAGATTCTGCTCCAGATATGTCACATCGGGAATCACCAGGTCGATTCCCAGCATATCATCTCCGGGAAACGCCAGGCCGCAGTCCACAACAATAATACTGTCCTCGTACTCAAAGGCGGTCATATTCAGTCCGATCTGCTCCAGTCCGCCCAGGGGAATGATCTTCAGTTTGCTCTTTTTCTCTGCGGGATATCCCTCGCCGCGCACAGTCATCTCCCCCTTCTTATTTCTGATCTGTGTGTTTTCTGTTCTAGCCAAAAAAAATCCTCCTATAAATGATTCCATGAAAAACTACCCTGACACTGCAGGGCCTCTCCCTTTTCTTTTCTCTGACACAGCTTCCGCCATGGGAAGCGCACGTTCATACCCACATAAATAT
>JAJQCL010000182.1:2624-5751 GCA_021202715.1 Lachnospiraceae bacterium | reverse complement strand
GTGGTTACTGTCCTACCCAAAAACACTCCTCCTCTAAATGATTCCATGAAAAACTCCCCTCACCCTGCAGGGCAAATAAGCATACGTGTCGCGCACCCGCCGGGAGTCATTCCCTCCCGTTTTTTCTCTGACACTGCTTCCGCCGTGGGAAGCGCACGTTCATACCCACATAAATATGATACGACGGATTGCTCCGCACTAACGCGCTCTCGCAATCCTTGTATCATCAGTACTCCAGATCCACATCGTCCAGCAGTTCCGCGAAGACCGAGACCAGATAGTCGAGCATATTTTCATCCTCGATCATCTCATACACAGCCTCCTCGGAATCCGCTTCCGAGCGATCCGCCAGTATATAGCAGTCTCCGTCCCCGGTGGGCACATCCGCTGCCAGAATATAATCGACACCCGCCAGACGGGTACTCTCCATGACATAGAGGTCCAGCTTCTCGCCAGCCTCTCCCTCAAAGGTGATTTTCTCCATTTTCTGCCTCCTTATTCTCCAGAAATCCCTGCAGAATCAGAGACGCAGCAATCTGGTCGATGACTTCCTTGCGGTTCTCCCGCCGCACGCCGGATTCCATCAGAACGCGTTCCGCTGCGACCGTGGTGAGACGCTCGTCCCATAACACGACAGAAAGGCCTGTCCGCCGCTCCAGCATGTCCCGGAAAGCCAATGTCTTTTCACCCCGCTCCCCGACCGAATGATTCATATTCCGCGGAAAACCGAGAACGATCTCCTCCACCTCGTATTCACGAACCAGTTCCTCAATCCGGGCCAGAGTCCGCCGCAGCTTGTTCTCTTCTTTGCGCTGGATCGTCTCCAGCGGCTGAGCCGTCAGCCCCAAAGGGTCGCTCAGTGCCACCCCAACCGTCTTTGAACCGTAATCCAGTCCCAATATGCGCAAGCCGACTCCTACCTTCCCTTCATAGTGCGGATGTAGACACGGATCAGCTCTTCCACGATCTCATCACGCTCCACCTTGGAGATCAGACTCCGCGCGCCCCGGTAGTTGGTGATATACGTAGGATCACCGGACATGATATAGCCTACCATCTGATTCACCGGATTGTAGCCCTTCTCTGTCAGCGCACCATATACACGTTCCAGAACCTCGCTGACCTTCGGGTTATTGTCCTGCGCTGCGAAACTCTGTGTTCTCTGTAAATCTGCCATGTTCCTGTCCTTATGAGAATAGTCCTTACTGTCTTCACGGAGCTTTCCGTTCGCGCAGCCCACCGTCCTGACAGCCGTGTCCTGACCTGTTGTCTGAGAAAGCATCAGGCCATATTCTATAGTATTGTAATACAGAATTGAAAAAGGCGCAAGCCCCACCGCGGCTCCTGCCGCCTGTCAGGCCAGATTTTCTTCCGTTACAGTCACGGTCACAGTCTCCCCCGAGGTATGTCCCTCCGCAGGCACCCGCACCCGGACATATTCCCGGGTATAGCCGGTCAGGAACGTCTCGCCGTTTCTTTCCTCGGGTTCTTCCAGGCGCACTTCCGCCTCCTGGCCGAAATAATATGCCCGGAACTGCCCGGCCTGCGCCTCCGTCATTTCCAGAAGAATCCGGCTGCGCTCTGCCTTCACCGGCTCCGGCACCTGATCCGGCATCCGATCCGCCCGGGTTCCCTTCCGGCGGGAATACTTAAAAACATGAACCTCATAAAAGGAAACTCTCTCCAGGAAGTCCCGTGTCTGCCGGAATTCCTCCTCCGTCTCCCCCGGAAATCCCACGATCACGTCCGTCGTGATCGCCGGATGAACAAAAGATCGCCGTAAAAGCTCACATTTTTCAAAATATTCCTCCGGCGTATATTTCCGGTTCATCCGCGCCAGCGTCGCGGCGCAGCCGCTCTGCAAAGACAGATGAAAATGCGGACAGATCTTCCGGCAGGAAACCAGAGCCTGCACAAAATCCTCCGTGATGATCCGCGGCTCCAGAGATCCCAGGCGGATACGCTGAATGCCAGGGATCTCTGCCAGCTTCTGAATCAGACAACGCAGAGCGGTTCCATAACCATTTTCCGCGCCTCCGCTCTCCCCGGAAAAATCCACTCCGTAGGAGCTCAGATGAATGCCTGTCAGAACCACTTCACAGAATCCTTTTTCTGAGAGTCGCCGCGCCTCTGCCAGCACCTCCTCCGGCTTCCGGCTGCGAACCCGCCCCCGTACATAGGGGATCAGGCAATAGCTGCAGAACTGATTGCAGCCGTCCTGAATCTTCAGGAAAGCCCGGGTATGTCCGGGACTGTCCGACAGGGCCAGAGCTTCGTACTCCCGGGGCGCTTTCAGGTCAAGCAGGGAACTGGTATGCGCTGCAATCAGCTCCGCCAGACGCCCTTTCTGATCGTTTCCCACGATCAGGTCGGCGCCGCCCGGCGCCGTCGCTCCCTCCGGATCTGCCTGAACATAGCAGCCCACAGCCACCACCAGCGCGTCCGGATTGCGCCGCTTCGCCCGATGAATCATCTGCCGCGACTTCCGATCGGCGATATTGGTCACCGTGCAGGTGTTTATGACATAGACGTCCGCCTCTTGTTCAAAGGGCACGATCTCATATCCCTCCGCCTGCAGCTGCTGCAGCATCGCCTCTGTCTCATAGGCGTTGACCTTGCATCCCAGATTGTGAAACGCGACCTTCGGCATCCTGATTCCCCCTGTTTTACACGAATTCTATCCGTTTTATATCCGGCCTTTTCTCCTGCTGCAAACAGGGAAAAGCACTCACGATTTTTTTCGTTTTCTCCCCAGATTCCGCTTGACTTTTGCCTGCGGGAACCTTAGTATATTTATTGGTACGGAACATATTTTCGCAGCCGGAATAATGAAGAAAAGAGGATATCATCACTATGACAACCGTTCAGATCAGCCTTAACTCCATCGATAAAGTGAAGAACTTCGTGAATGACATCACCCGTTTTGATAGTGATTTTGATCTGGTCTCTGGCCGCTATGTCATCGACGCCAAGTCCATCATGGGCATCTTCAGCCTCGATCTGTCCAAGCCCATCAACCTGAGCATTCACTCTGAGTCCGAATTGCAGCAGATTCTGGAGACCTTAAAGCCGTATATTATCGATTGATTCACCCCGCCCCCGCCCGAAGGCGGGGGCTGTTCTTTTT
>JAJQCL010000182.1:0-2614 GCA_021202715.1 Lachnospiraceae bacterium | reverse complement strand
ATTCTGGAGACTTTAAAACCGTATATCATCGACTGATTCAGCCCCTCGCCGGAAGGCGGGGGCTTTTTTTCGCCGGAAGACGTTTTTTCTGCCCACATTCCCCGCCTTCCGGCGGTTTTTTTTCACTCAATTTCGATGGTCTCAGCAGTGGTCAGGGCTTCCTCCACTTTCGCGTCGATCTCTTCCGCCAGCTTCTTCTCCGAGCGCACGATCACCTTCAGCAAGGGCTTCGTCACCGGATGCTTCGCAACAAAGATCGTGCAGCAATCCTCGTAGGGCTGGATGGAGGTCTCATAGGTGCCGATCCGCTCGGAGACATCGACGATCTCCTGCTTATCAAACGCGATCACCGGCCGGATGACCGGCAGGCTGCAGACCTCATTGGTCACGGCCAGACTCTGCATGGTCTGGGAAGCCACCTGTCCGATGCTCTCCCCGGTGACCAGCGCCAGGCAGTGATTCTCCTGCGCCAGCCGCTCCGCAATCCGCATCATATAGCGGCGCATAATGATCGTCAGCTCGTCATGCGGGCATTTCTCATAAATATACATCTGAATATCCGTGAAGTTCACCACATGAAGCCGGATCGGACCGGCATACCGGGACACGATCCGCGCCAGATCCACCACCTTCTGCTTCGCCCGCTCGCTGGTGTAGGGCGGCGCATGAAAATACACGGCGTCCAGCTCAACGCCCCGCTTGGCAACCATATAACCAGCCACCGGACTGTCGATGCCCCCGGAGAGTAACAGCATGGCCCGCCCGTTGGTTCCCAGAGGCATTCCTCCAGGTCCCGGGATCACTTCGGTATAAATATTGATCTTCTCCCGAACCTCCACGTTGACGAAGAAATCCGGATGATGGACGTTCACCCGCATCTCCGGGAAAGCCGTCAGGATGGCCTCCCCCAGACGGGCATTGATCTCTTCCGAGTGGATGGGATAGCTCTTTCTGGCCCGCCGCGCCACGACCTTGAACGTAAGGTGCTTGTCTTCATAGCGCTCATCCAGAAACGCCACCGTCTGGCGGCACAGATCCTCAAAGCCGTTGTCCTCAATCTGCAGCAGCGGACAGATGCCCGCGATCCCGAACACATGCTGCAGCGCGTCGATCACTTCTTCGAAATCATACTCCGTCTTCGCGTCCACATAGATCCGCCCTGTCGTCTTCCAGACCTCGAAGGTTCCATCCACACTGCGCAGCGCCCGGGCGATCTGTGCGACCAGCTTATCCTCGAAGAGATAGCGGTTCTTTCCCTTGACGCCGATCTCCGCGTATTTGATCAGAAATGACTGAAATCTCATCTTCTACCTCCTCGTAAACCTTCGCAGCTGCGGCAGCAGTCCGCCCAGCACGGTCAGCGTCTCTTCGATTTCTTCCGGTGTCGTGAACGTGCTGAGACTGAAACGAATCGTGGAATCAAGCAGCTTCTTATCCAGATGAATCGCCGTCAGCGTCTCGCTGGCATGACGGGGACCATTTGAGGCACAGGCCGATCCCGCCGACACATAGATGCCCTCGGCTTCCAGCGCGTGCAGCAGCACCTCGCTGCGAATCCCGGCAAAGCTGGCGCTCACGACCTGCGGCGCCGCCGCCCGACCCTCCGGGCCGTTGACCTGCACCTCCGGCAGCGTCCGCAGCCCCTCCACCAGATGTTCCCGGCAGACATACATGGTCTCCGCATTCTCCGCGATCTTCTGGCAGGCGATCTCCGCCGCCGTGCCCAGCCCCACGATACCCGGCATATTTTCCGTGCCGGCGCGCAGCCCGCGCTCCTGTCCGCCGCCAAAGACGATCGGATGAATCTTTACCTTGTCCCGCACATAGAGAAATCCGCAGCCCTTGGGGCCGTGGATCTTATGTCCGCTCGCAGAGAGCAGATCGATGCCGCAGCGGCGCGGGCGGATCGGCAGCTTGCCATAGGCCTGCACCGCATCCACATGGAACAGGGTCTGAGGATTTATTTTCTTAATGAGGGCACCAATCTCCTCGATCGGCTCAATGGTGCCGATCTCGTTGTTCACCATCATCACGGAGACCAGCGTCGTATCCGGCCGGATCGCCGTTTCCAGTTCCTCCAAAGAGATCCGCCCGGTGCGATCCACATGCAGCCGGGTCACCTCATAGCCCTGGTTTTCCAGATAGTCCATGGTCCGAGAAATCGAGGGATGCTCGATCGGCGTCGTAATCAGATGCTTCCCGGCCCGGTGATTCGCCATGGCCGTGCCGATCAGCGCCAGGTTATTCGCCTCTGTCCCGCCGGAAGTAAACACGATCTCACGCGCTTCCACCTTCAGGGTCGTGGCCACCTGCTCTCTGGCCCGCCGCAGCCTCTGCTCTGCCTCCATACCCTTCTGATGCATGGAGGAAGGATTTCCATACTCCGCATCGAGGATCTCCCGCATCGCCTCCCGCACCTCCGGGAGAGGCTGTGTTGTCGCCGAATTGTCCAGATATATGTCTCTCATATACTCACCCCTCTGTTTCCGCCAGCTCCAGCCGCATCATGCACAGCGTCAGCGCCGCCAGACCGGCCGTCTCCGTCCGCAGGATGCGCCGTCCGAGGCTGCCCGCCCGCGCCCCCCGGGCCCGCGCCGCCGGGATCGGCGCCGCG
>JAJQCL010000021.1:20055-26123 GCA_021202715.1 Lachnospiraceae bacterium | reverse complement strand
CGATGACGTCAGGGGCAGCGGTGCTGGGAGAGTCAGCGGCTCCGGCAGCGGCAGCAGTGCGGGGAGCAGCAGTTCGGGTTCCAACAGTGGCAGCAGTACGGAGAGCAGTGCGGGCTCAGACAGCGGAAGCAGTGCGGGAACGGACAGCGGCACCGGCAGCGGCGATGAGGGAAGCGGCAGCGGTGCAGGAACAGACAGTGGCACCGGCAGCGGCGATGAAGGAAGCGGCAGCGGTGCAGGGACAGACAGCGGCTCCGGCAGCGGCGATGAGGGAAGCGGCAGCGGTTCGGAGACGGATACGGGAACCGGAACCGGTACGGGCACGGGAAGCGGCAGCAGTACCGGAAGCGGTTCCGGGTCGGGCGATGGCAGCAGCACCGGTACGGGCGACAGCACCGGTGACGGCAGTGGCGATGAGAGCGGCACCGGCACCGACACGGGCGACGTGGTCTACGAAGAGATTGAATGGGCGAAACCCGTTCCGTCCTTCAGTACCTTTGAGATGGATGTCTATTCACTGGCTTCGATCCTCTCGGTGGAGGACGAGGCGGGTGTCTTTGACCGTGTGATCCTGACGCTGGCCTGGGATACCTCGACGACGGACGATCCGACGGCGGACACGCAGGTGCAGTACCGGAAGACGCTCAAGACCACCGGCGCCTTCAGTATCGACAACCTGCCGCCCGGAACGAAGATTTATCTGATGGCCTATCTGCAGTATTACGATGCAGACGGGAACAAGGTGCGGGAATCTGTCCCGTTCTACGAGGGGATCGTAACGACGGCGGAGCTGGCCAGCACAGACGGGCTCTGCATCGAATTCAGCGATGAGACCGAGAGCTACACGGGAAATTACTATGAGAATCAGATCATGCTCTACAATCTCTCGATCAGCGGCGCCAACGCGTATGTCGTTGACAAGGTGAGCTACGGATACCTTGAGATCTATAAGGAGGGAGAGACGGACGCTTATGCCAGCATTAAGCTGTCCTCCGGCACGGTCAAGAAATATAAATATACCTCGCTGACCTACCAGACCTCGCTCACACAGGTGACGCTGGATGCGAACACAGAGTATCGCTACCGGATCCTTCTGTATGACCGTTACAATAACTGTTTCAACGACAGCAGTGAGGTATACTGGGGGTATGAGGAGCAGGAGAGCCCGGACGACTACGCCAGCATGACGGGCTATCCGGTGTCTTCGACAACGCTGTACAGCCAGACGGCCACCGACAGCTGGGATGCGGAGTCTACCCTTGTGAGCGGCAATTTCTGGGGCTATACGCATACCAGCAAGACCCAGCCCTCGGCGGACATTACGGCGCTGACGATTTCGGATGCGCAGACCAGGCTGTATGAGAGCCAGATGACGATCCAGATCACGGATCCTCACAGTGCGCTGCAGGCGGCCAGCGGCAGCCTGGATGACATTGCCGGAGAGCTGCCGACCGACAGCGAGGGAACGGAGTATAAGATTTATTATGAACTGTACCTGTCGGGGGAGAGTGAGCCCCTTTCGGTTTATGTGACCGAGACGGACGACGGGGTGGTGATCACCATCCCGGATGAGGATCTGAGTGACGAGTAACTGGCAGAGCTCGGCGTGAGTACGCAGAATTATCTCAGTTCCGGCAGCCTGACGGAAGCGCTGACCTACTCGGTGACCGGGCTGACGGCGGGCAAGACCTATGTGCTGAAGGTGTACGCGCAGTACGATCTGAATGACAACAATGAAACGGTGGAGGAAGAGATCGGCAGCATGACCTTCAGCTCCAGCAATATGTCCAGCTATGGGCGTATATACTATACATTCAAGAGCTCGCACATTTACACGGATCAGCCGGAGGGCGTGAGCAGCTACGATCACATCCTGTATCAGAGTGCCACGGCGCAGCAGATCCTCATGAATATCAATACGACGCGGACGAACGCGACGCTGGCGAAGGAATATTATCATAACTTCGAAATCAGCTTCAAGGATAAGAGCACGTCTGAGGAGCTGGCAACCTTCAGCTTCTACCGCAATACGGATCAGAGCGATACCTCCCTGCCCAGCATGGACCGCACGGTAACCTTTACGGTGGATGAGATCGGGGAGGACGGCAGCTATACCTATACGCTGAACGGCGCCGCGTCCGGCACGACGGGCGCCTCGGAATACGATTACCTGTATACGTGGGACAGCGACAGCACCCGCGAAAGCGGGCTGCTGAACGAGCTTCCGACGTTTACCCTCACCATCTCGAATGTGACGACTTATGTGGACTGTGGGCTGATTTCATGCGTAGACACAACAGATGAGGACGGCAACACGGTTGTGGCGTATTCGTTCAACCTCTGGGATGTGTTCATCGCTGTGAACGGGACCGAAGAGACGTTTTATGAGACCAGACCTTCCTTCGCGCTGACCTTTGATGAGGGAGCGCTGAGCAGCTACAACAGTTATACGGTGAGTGTGGAAAGCTATGCGGCGCAGGGAACGGTGACAGACCATACGGTCACGGCCACCTCCAGCTCCTACCGCCAGAACAATTTCACGACGCTGAAGGAGATGCCCTACGTAACCATCGGGGGTCTGCTGCAGATCGGAAAATATCTGTATCTGGAAAATATCTGCCTGAACGATCCGGACGAGTCGATCTACGGCGCGGAGGTGACGCTTAAGAACAGCGGCGGCAGCTCCAGTACGACGACGACGCAGACCTATACGATCGTTTATAATGATGACTATGACGGACTGATCGAATCCTCGGTGTTCAGTGGGCTGCGGCTTGGGACATCTTACACACTGTCGATCATTCCCACGGATATCCGCAGGACGGGCAAGACGACCTCGCCCCGTTATCAGAACACGTCTCTGTGGGATTATACCTATGTGGCCGGTGAGGGCGTGACGGGTGAGATTCTGCTCTCCGGCATCGCCTACCCGCTCTCTGCGAGCGGCGACGCGAATGAGACGCTGTCCAAGTACAACGTCTACGAGGTTGGAACTTACCAGTATGGATCGCAGTCCATCAGCATTTGTGCGGTGGAATACGGCAGCGTGGGAACCGGCTATAAGAAGATGGATCCCATCGCGGTGACGCCGGGACAGGTCTATTATTTCCACAATCTGAGCAGCGGCGATACGACGGTGCTGGTGCTGCTTGACAGCAACAAGGAGCCGGTGGCGACCATGACCCGCACGATCGCGGACGATGGTTTTATCGTTATCCCCGACGGCGTGTATTATATTCAGGCACGGATGAACGGAACCATCACGGGCGAGGACGGGCGCACCAGTCTGTACAGCTGCACCCAGGCCCAGCTCCTGCTGGTGTATGACAGTACCGACGATATGCTAAAAAGTGGCGCCGTGGTGAGCGCCTCCAAACTGACGGACAGCAGCGAAACGGTCACGAGCGTGACCTTCAGTGAGTCGGAACTGACTGGCCAGGATATGTTTACCGTGGTGAACAGTGACTGGACAAATAAAAGCAACGGCACGTTCAGCATCACCTACAGCTATGTGCTGAACGGCACGACATATTCGGAGACGGTGACCGGGTATCCGGGCTTCAGTGTGAGCCTGCCGACCGGTATCACCTCGCTGACGGTGTCGACGAGCAGTACGCTGACCGATGCCGACGGAGATACGGTCTCTCTGGATGTGCGCCTTGTAAATTCCTCGAATCTCAGCATCTTCTCGGATTACGATGTCAGTGAGATGGTGGCGACCTACAGCGCGACGGTGACGGACAGCGCCAACAGTCTGAGCGGAGACGATTCGGGCGATGTGCAGGTCGTGGTGACCGATACGACGACCGGAGAGACGGTCTCGGCGGGCGGAATCACGGCGGCGGTGGAGACGCTGACGTCTGGCGGCTATTACAACGGCCAGGCCAGCTTCACGACGGAGTCAGGTCACACCTATGAGCTGGTGCTCTCGGTGAAGTGGCACGGCAAATGGTATGAGCTCGACAGCGAGAGCTTCACGGCAGAGGGTGTGGAATACAGCATCGCGTCCGTGACGCAGCTGGTCAAGACCGTGACCTGGCCGACCGCGAAGTTCGTGGTGACCGCGGATCTCGAGGATGTGGATACGTATACGCGGAGCATCCTGAACCAGACCTTCAGCGGCGAGCTGAACGGCGACGGGCATACCATGTCCGTGGATCTGACGACGGGCTCGACGCTCTACGGGACCCTGACGTCCAGCGGTATTATAGAGAACTTCTATCTGGATATTGATATGGGCTCCGACGGGGAGACCTACGTGTATAAGTATCTGATCGGCGAAAACTCGGGGACAATCCGCAATGTGGTCATCTCTTATAAGACGGGGACCAGGAATACGAGATACACGAATTCGGCCTCCATCACCTATCGAAATAAGGGGACGATCGAGAATTTTGCCCTGTATTATGAGTCGGCGAGTGATACGGCCGGCACCTATATGGCGTCGGGGATGGGCGGTCTGGTCGTCTACAACGGCGGTGTGATCTCGAACGGCGTGGTTTATAATTCTAAGACCATCGACGTGAATACGGCCGTGTACGGCGGCTCGGAGGAGGTCTCCAACAGCAGCGTGGGCGGCGTCGCCGCATCGAACCAGTCGGGCGCCATCATCGAGAATGTGCTTGTCATTGCAGATATGCGTGTGGAGACGAACAAGAATGTCCTCACCAGCAGCTCGAACCTGACTTCCTACGGCCTGATCGCTGGCAGCAACAGCGGTATGATCCGTAACTGCGTGACGAACGGCGACATGATGTACAGCTACTGGGACGGCAGTGCCTCCGCGGGCTATCAGCTGCGTCATCAGCTGGCGACCTCCACGGTCAAGTGGCCGGGCAGCTGGAACCAGGGGAGCAGCTATACAAGAAACTGCTATTATTTCTCCAGCGGCGAATGCCTGGCGAATGACAGCTATACGACCTATATGAGCAGTACAGCGTCTCTGCGAACGAGCAGTTTCTATAATGGATCCGTGAATAACGGCGGAGCCTTCGTGGTGGACAGCCAGCTGGAGAACGAATACTATCCGATCGTGGATATGCCGGACTGCATGGACGGCCTGCAGATGGATATTTCCCTGAATGCGTCCAGCTTCGGCAACCGGCCGACCTTCCTCAGCTCGACGATCCTGACGGACGACGACGGGAACGATCTTTACTATTTCGAGAACCAGACGCTGACCTCGGAGGAGGCGGCCACGCTGAAGGAGCTGCTCGGAGACGAGTGGGAGAACTATGTGGAGGAGGATGAGGACGGAAATGCGGTGGTTTACCGGCAGTTTGTGCTGATGGAATTCACCATTGCGAACCGGAACAGCTATTACTTTGATAATCTGACGCTGACCGCGCTCTCGGCGAAGATTCTTGCGCAGGAGACGACGAGCAATGTCTGTGCGCTTACGGTACTCGTCAGCCCGTGGCTGGAGACGACGACCGGCGATCTCACGCTGAGCACGGTGGCGGACGCCTATGGCTCCTCGTCGACGCTGGAATCCTTCGACTATGGCTATTCCGCGTCGAGCCTGAATACGGTGACGGTGGATGAGGAGGTCTCGACCTGCTTCTACTATCCGCTGCCCTACAGTACCTGGGGCAGCGCGCCGACCAGCAGCACCTCGAAGACGGTGAATTACCGGCTGATTGAGGATATTTCCTTCGAGACAAACGGATTCGTGGATTCCAACGGCGACACGGATTCCTCGGCCTACCTGAAGGCACTGTCCTTCTTCAACAGCAGCCTGTACAACATCACCTACGGCGGGATCTTTGACGGCGGCGGATATACGCTGGACTTTGACGGGATAAACCTGACGAGCTCTACCAGCAGCGGTTCGTATTTCGCGGAGATCCTGCGCGGCGGCACCATCCAGAACCTTAACGTGAAGAACCTGACGCTCGGGAGCCAGAACAATTATACATATATGGGTCTGGTGGGCGTGCTGAATACCAATGCGACGCTGGACGGCATCAATCTGACGGGCATCACGATCACCAATGCCTACGGCTACGCAGGCGCTCTGGCGGCGCAGGCGACCAATGCAACCATCGTGAACTGCACGGCGGTGGATG
>JAJQCL010000021.1:0-20045 GCA_021202715.1 Lachnospiraceae bacterium | reverse complement strand
CGGCAGCGCGGCGACCAACCTCTATGCGGGCGGCCTGATCGGCTATATCAACTGCTGTGAGGTTACCAACGACTTCGTGCGGGAGCTCAGCCTGGATACCCGCAGCGGCTCTTCGGTGAAGGGCAGCGGCGGCCTGATCGGCCGGTCGGCGGGCGGCTGGTCGACGAATACGATGGTCAGTTCCTGCTATGTGCAGGGCACGATCCGCAGCTCCTTTGCGAACTGCGGCGGTGTGTGGGGCTACGGCGAGGGAGAGATTTCAGAAGTATGGACCGCCGTTGACATCTATGGAACCAAGAACATCGGCGCGCTGGTGGGGCAGGCTCTGCGGTCGGTGACCTATCAGGCGAACCTGTACTCGAACTGTGTGGTGAGCGGCGAGCTTTACTCGGATACCGGGGAGATCAGCAACCGCCTGGTCGGAGCCTGGACCAGCGGCTCAGCACAGGTGTCAAATAATTACGCGTATGCGGGACAGCTGCTCAACAGTGCGGAGTCCACCGATGCGATGGATACCTCCGGCCTGTACGGAGCGACCACCATGAAGACGTACTATTTCTGGCAGGATCTGGCCGGTTTCGGTGATGCGTACTGCCTGTACGGAGGAACCGACGATGACGGTGAGGAGATCCCCGCGGTCACATCCGGATACTATCCGATCCTGTATACGGACGATGGGAGTGAACTCCTGCCGCAGCAGACCGGTGTGACCTATGTCGTGACGCGGCCGGACTTCGAGGTGGTGGACGCGACGGCCACCGAGGTGGCGCCGTCCAGTGCATATACCTATGGAACCTATGAACTGACGCTGACATTCCGGGTGACGGGAGGGGATACGACCTCTGATCTGACGGACTCCGCCAAAGAAGAGATTCTGGCGAGCCTGCAGGAAGCTGTGACGGCGGACGGTCTGGATCTGCTGCACGGGGAGAGCTCTTCCGGCGGCGCCGATACTTCGATAGACAGCACCTGGGATCTTACTGTGGAGGAGGACGGCAGCTATCTGGTGACCGTGAGCGGTTTCGCGGCGGAAACCCGGATGGACAGCTATCGTCTGGACTATGCCTACGACGATTCCGGAAACACCGTCAGCAGCAAGATCACGTTCCATGAGAAGGGTGATGAGGACAGCACGGTGTACCTGTACTGGATGATCGATACCGGGTCAGCCTGGCAGGATCTGGTGAAGACGGATCATGGGACACAGTATGAGAATATCAAGGTGTGTGCAAACATCAGCCTCAGCGGTTCCCTGACCACGGGTCTGAAGCTGAACCGCCTGGTGGGAGCCCAGACCTCCTCGGCCTACGAAAATCAGAGCCGGGCCTGGGCCTCGGAGTCGGAGTTTTATACGATCTCCGGGATCAGCGCCAGTGTATACAGTGCCTGGATCTATGAGATCACCAGTGAGGTGGCTTATCTTGAGTTCAGCAACATCACGCTGACGGCCTCCAGCTCGGTGAGCAACTTCGGACTGATCGGCAGCGTGGTCGGAACGGCACAGTATCTGGATTTTAACAGTGTGACCCTGCAGGTCAGCTCCGGAACCAGTACCTACAACTATCTGGGCTGCATCGCCTATGCGGCGTCGGTACAGAACTGCCGCCTGGCGGATGTGACCATCGCTTCTACGGGGAGCCTTTATTACTACAATTATGTGGGCGGTCTGACCGGATATGTTCAGACGATGGAGAATGTCTATGCCTTCGGAACCGGGACAGATTCCTATACGTACAAGATCAGTATGGGAAATACGAACACGACCCTGGCCCGCAGCTATTTCGGCGGAATCGCCGGGTATGTCTCCGGTACGGCCTCCGGGCTGCTGATCGAGGACGCCTCTGTGTTCGGCAAGAACTATACCGGCGGCGCAGTGGGTTATATGGCGGGGGGCGCCACCGTTAGCAGCTATCCGGACGAGATGGAGATCGAGGCGGTGAACTGCAGCGTGACAGGTCTGAGCTATGTGGGCGGTACTGTGGGGTATGTCTACAGCAGCTACGCCTATGCGCTGGGAGCCGTGGATGTATCGGTCCGCTCCTATGTGAATTACGCGGGCGGCGTGATCGGATATATGCAGTATGGCAGTATCTATGACTGTGTGGCCAGCGGCTGTACCGTCGTGTGTGACGGCAGCTATGCGGGCGGCATCACCGGGATCAAGAACTGCAGCGGCACCATTTCCCGGTGCAAGGTCTATGGGTGTACCGTCTTAGCAGAGACCAGCTATGCGGGCGGCATCATCGGGTACAGCGCGGGCATCCTGACAGTGAACTCTGTGAGCAATACGACGGTGAGCGCTGCGGACAGCGTGGGCGGCCTGGCCGGTTACGTCCTCAACAGCAGTAATGTCAACAAGACGACGTCGGCCCATGTTTATTATAATGTGGTGTCCGGTGAAACGACGGTGACAGGGAAGACATCTGTCGGCGGTCTTGTGGGCGCGGCCTGCGGTTCCAATATGTACTATAATGAGATCGATGATGAGGTAACAGTGGTTTCGACGACACAGGATGCGGGCGGTCTCGCCGGTTACCTGTCCGGCGGCATCCTGCATCACAACATCGTGGCGGCCTCGGTGGACGGCGTGGCCCGTGTGGGCGGCCTCGTTGGCGAGATGGTCGGCTACGGCACCAGTTCGGATGCGGGCGCTTATCTGAGCAGCTATGTGGCCAAGGCCTACAGCAATATCATCGCCAGTGATTCCATCACCGGCAGCGGCAACTATGTGGCGGGTCTGATCGGGCTCTTCGATCCGGGCAGCCAGCCGGTGGATGGCGACGGAAATGTGATTGAGGACTCCGGTTATGAAGATCACATGTGCAGCAGCTATTTCTACGCGAACGTCATCGCACCGCAGAGCATCAGCGGCGGCTCCTCGACGACGGATAACTGGTACGCGAACTATACCGGCAACTATCAGACCTATCAGGTCAAGCTGCCGAGCGGCGAGAGCCATCAGTATGATGCGGTTGGATATACGCTGCTCACGGCTTCGAGCTCTAATACACTGGATATTCCGATCAGCACGACCTCCGCGACAGCGACGGCTCTGGTTGCAGGCGATGTGGTCGCGGTCGACAGCACTGCGCTGGGCACGGTGACCTTCTATACGAATTCCAACGCGAATGGAGGAATCGGCTTCTCGTCCAGCTACATCAATACGAGCGACGTAACGAGCGGTTATTATCCGTATGTGCGGGTGTCGTCGGGAGGAAGAACCGCGGTATATCAGACCAGCGGTTCGGGCAACAGCTGGGATACGTATTATACAGACGCAGCCATCGGGAGTGAGGCGGTGACCTACACAGGGACCGGGATCCCGATCGAGAAAACGTCGGGAGCAAGCCTGATGAGTCTGGCCAGCACGGCCGCGACCGTCAGTCTGGTCTACACGTCGGGGATCAATACGATCAATGTGGACTTTACGGACATCGATACCAGCCTGGTGACCTTCGAGATCCCGGGATATGTGGAGAAGACGGAGATCACAAGCCTGAGCTCTTCGGCCTATGTGTGTTCCTTCCTCTACGATTTCCAGACAGATTTTGAAATCGTGCTTTACACGTCGGACGGCACAGAGGCGGAGACATACAGCTGCGAGGCTTCGGCGCTGGCCAGCACCGTGATGAGCTGGAATGGAAATGAGTATTACATAAAGACGGACGGTGTGTACCTGATCGATGAGACGGACAGCACCAGCGAATGCGTGCTTTCAGGGAGCTTCGTGCATCTGTATGAGGGTCAGGCGCTGAGTGCCGACGGCACGGTGTATGATCTCTCGACGCTGAGTGCCGTGGGAGACTAAGACGATACAGAGACGGAGGGCGGAACATGAAAAAGAACTGTTTTACATGGATGATGGTTTTCTGCCTGACCTGCGCTCTCGTGGGGGCTCAGCCCACGAGGGTGCTGGCGTCGGAGACGGAGGAGGCCGCAGAAGCTGCGGCTTCCGCAGATACGGAGTTATTTACTCTGCTGGAGGATTCGGTGGCAGTCCAGAGCTATGAGGGCGGCGACAGTCAGATCGATGTCTATGGGAGCTTCACCCTGGTGACGGGCAGTGATGACAGTGAGACGGTGATCGAAGACAGCCGCCTGATCCTGAAGCGGGGCAGCCTGATCGCGGTCTCCTCAGATCTCGATTATCTGGACGGGAGGATCGATCAGATCGTGGTGGATTCTGTCACCGGGACGGATACGGAGGCGCAGTATCTCTCCGTGCTGACGACCGACCATCGCGTAGTGGATTACTATGAAGCCCTGAACTGGCCGGAGGAGCTGAGCAACACGGGGATCGCCGAGATCAGCAATACGCTGAATACGAACGATACGGTGCTGATTGTGCGCTATCTGGATAATACCGTGGCGGCCTTTAACTATCTGACCGGCACGCTGATCTATCTGGATGAGTCCGAGAAGACGGAGCTGAGCTTCTTCGAGTATGTGCAGAACTGGCTGGATGAGACCTGGACGTCCCTGTTCGGGACACAGACCGAAGGCTATGAGGAGCTGACACTGCTGGAGGCGGAGCTGGAGGAGTCCCCGATTGACGGGACAATCCTGGAGACGGCGCTCGAAGCGGGGGAGGGGACCTCTTCAGGAGACGGGGCCTCTTCTTCGGGGAACGGAGTTTCTTCGGGAGACGGCGTGTCTTCGGGTGATGGCATCTCCTCGGGGGACGGTACGGCGGATTCCTATGAGAAGACCGGTGTGACGTACGGAGAGACCGGAACGGCAGAGGACGGCACGGCGGCGGATGACGGGACGACCGTGATCGGAGGAAGCCTGACGACGGAGAGCGAGGCGACCGCGGGGAGTGTGATCACAGAGAGCGCGGCGGCGGGCAGCCTGACAGCCTCGGACGGTGAGGAAGCCTCCGGGGAGACGGCGGACGCGGCGGGCAGTACGGTGACGGCCGGAGAGGCCACGGAGTCGGAAGAGAATACGGATGCGGACGACGAAGCGGCGGAGTCGGAGGACGGCGAGGCGACGGGAGAGACCGCGGCGTCCGAAGACCGTACGGCGGCCACCGATGAGACGACGCAGACGGAAGAGACCACTGAGTCAGAAGATGGGACGGCGGCCGGAGAGACGGACGCGGAGAATACGCATACAGGCGCCTCCTCCGCAGACAGTGACGATTCCGCGGTCGATTCTGTGGGAAGCAGCGGAGCTGGTACGAACAGCGGAGCCGATACGAGCAGCGGAGCTGGTACGAACAGCGGAGCCGATACGAGCAGCGGGGCCGGGACGAACAGCGCGGCCGAGGTGACCGGCTCGATCGGGACGGTGTCGGAAACCGCCGCTTCCGGGACGGCTTCTTCGGATTCGGCAGGAACAGAGGCTTCGGACACGGAGGCGTCCGGGTCTGAGAGCGCCGCTGCGGAAGCGGCAGCGCAGGCCGTGGAACTCAGCAGCTATATCAAGGTGTATGACCCGGAGACGGAGACGTACTCTCTTTATACGACCGCGGAGTATCTGTCCCAGACGACGGCGGGAGGCGATCTCCTCAGTGAAAATGAAAAGCTGCAGGTCCTGCAGGCGAACGGCTATGCCGTCGAGGTCGCGAGTGCGACGCTCAGTGCCGGGCAGGCCGGTGGAATACGCTATGTGGCGGCCATCGCTCTCGGCATCCTTCTCCTGCTGGGGATCCTGTTGATCCTGCGCCTGAGATCGGCACGCCGGACGGGAGAAAAGGAAAAATGATCATGACAGGGGTTTTGAATCAATCGCCCCATTGAAAGAGCCACCTGAACCTGCAGTCGCGGGAACAGGTGGTTTTTTCTATATTTTGAATAAGAATGCCAAATCCGGTAACAATACCCTTAGTGTGAATGCGCTATGCAGGAAGAAAGACTGAGGTGATTGTTTTGAAGGAAAAGCTGAAGAAACTGGTACACAGTCGGATGACGTACGCGATGCTTCTGAGCATGCTGATCGTGGGGGTGGCTGCGGCGGGAGCCGCCAGTCTGACCGGCGACAGTGACGAGGATCCATATCTGGCACTGGAAGAGACCGCGACGCCCATCACATACGGGGGTGAGGCGGAGGCGGCCGCAGTGACCGGAGAGACGGTTCCGGACACGGAAGCGCCGGACGAAGAGACAGTAGACGCTTATGAGGTCGTAGAGGAAAGCCCTGCGTCCGCTGGCGTGACGGAAGATCTGGAAGCGGCTGCGGAAGCGGAAAACATCGATGCGGCCGAGGCGGAGGCAGCTTTGGAAGCAGATGATGTTGAAGAAGACGTCGAGGGCGCTGCAGAAAGAACCGATGAGAAGGAAAATGCCGGGACCCTGACAAAGACGGATAATGAGATGGCTGCGGATGAGAAGGATGAAAGCGCGGAAACGGCGAACTCTGAGAGCGGGGACGGGGAAGAGTCCGGTGACGGCACTGTGGATGTGTCCTCCTCCGATGTGCTCTCCTTCTCCGAGGCGGACAGCCTGAGCTGGCCGGTAGAAGGCGAGGTGCTCCGGGAATTCAGCATGGATACGACGGTGTACTATTCGACTCTGGATGCGTATAAGGTCAGCCCCTCCATCCTGATCCAGGGAGAGCCGGAGGGAACGGTCCGCGCCGCGGCGGACGGCATTGTTACAGAGATCGGTACAGATGAGGAGATCGGCAACTATGTCGTCATGGATCTGGGCGGCAGCTATGAGCTGACCTACGGGCAGCTGGAGGAGATCACGGTCTCCGAAAATCAGCTCGTCGATGAGGGAGATGCCATTGCGGTGCTGGCGGAGCCGACGAAATATTATGCGCTGGAGGGCTGTAACCTGTATTTTATGATGACGCAGGACGGCACTGCGGTGGATCCGCTGGAGTATCTGCAGTAGTTGTGATGCGCATGATCGCATAGGAAATGGCTTCTGGCAGTCTGTGCAAAGAAACGAAGTTCTTCGTGGTGTGTGCGAAGACTTCGTTTTTTCTGTGTAAGGATCATAGCCTGCGTGGCGAGCGCTTTACAAATATGGCTTCGTAGGGTATCATAACTTTGGACCCCGGTATCATCATTTGAAAATATACAGGGGAAAACCGGGAGAGAAAAGATGATTTTTGATACGCACGCTCATTATGATGATGAACAGTTTGACGGAGACCGGGACGAGCTGCTGACGCGGCTGCACCGGGAGGGGATCGTGAATCTGGTCAACGTAGGGTACAGCAAATCTTCGATTGTCTCCACCCATGCGCTGGCGGACCGCTATGATTTTATTTATGAGGCGCTGGGCTTCCACCCGGATGAGACCTGGGAGATGGAGCAGGAGGAGGAGACGATCCTTCCCTGGCTGCGGGAGCAGCTCGCCCGGCCGAAGGCTGTGGCAGTCGGCGAGATCGGTCTGGACTATTATTGGGACAAGACGCCCCGTGAGGTGCAGCGCAAATGGTTCCGGCGGCAGCTCGATCTGGCCCGGGAGCTGCATCTGCCCGTGGTGATCCACAGCCGCGAGGCGGCGCAGGATACCATGGATATCCTGCGGGAGATGGGAGAGGGTCTGACACTGGATATGCACTGCTATTCCTACAGCCTGGAAATGGCGAAAGACTACCTGAACATGGGCTATTATCTGGGCGTCGGAGGGGTGATCACCTTTAAAAATGCCCGGAAATTAAAAGAAGTGGTCGAGTACATGCCTCTGGAGCGGATTCTCCTGGAGACGGACTGCCCGTATCTGGCGCCGGTTCCTTTTCGCGGGAAACGAAATGATTCCGGGAAGATTCCTCTGGTGATCGACGTGATCGCGCAGATCAAAGGGCTGGAGCGGGAGCAGATCGAGGAGGTTTGTCTGGAAAATGCCCGGAGGTTTTATGGCATAAAGGATAAAAGTTCAGGACTGGAGAGCGAAGCAAAGAGTCATTCGTAGTATTATTGATCAGCTATTTCCTCTTTGTACATTTCCGCTATGTCAGAGGGACCGCTCCACCAGAGCTTAGATCCTTCATCATACAGGAGCGCGCCTGTTCGTGAAGAGAGAAAACGGGAGAGCATTTCTGTTGGCTCTATTTGCAGATCCTGAGACAGCTCGTCGACAACCAGAGTGATCATCAGATCGATGGCGTTGTGTTTAGCGGATGTCGTCATTTCTCCTTCAGCCATATTTGTTCACTCCTTTCAAAATGAAGACATCGAAGCGCTTTGTTTGTTCGGAAACAGTACTGATCCTGCAGCCGTTCCGGGAGCAGAAGGCGGATGCAGATCTCATCGGCTGTGGAAGAACCTAAAGGTCCGAAGGTTTCTGCGATGTAGGCCGCGATCGTTGCGTTCGTCTGGTCGTTGGCAATTTTTCCGACGAGGATATCCCGGTCTTTCATGGCCTCGATGACTTCCGGGAAAGAATGCTTTTTTCGGTGACCGACGATACAGTGCAGCCATTCTATGTCGGCTTCCTCATATACCTGGATAGATAAAGAGGGATCTAAAGATAATGAAAAAACGGAAACAATACCGTAGGTTTGATTTGCGGGGATCTGACGATTTGCGATGGCTTTGCGGGTAGAGAGACGAGAAAAATTTTCTGCCTGTGTTTTTGAGGTGGTCAGATAAAATCCCTGACCGAAGTCCTTATATTTGGCGCATCGTTTCAGGTCGGGATGAGTTACTTCACAGTAACTTCCGTGGTACAGGATGAAGCCGTCAGTCAGTCTCTTCAAGGTTGGATTCCTCCCTGCTTTTCAGATAGGCAGTGATTTCTTCAAGAACAGCATCGTCACCTTCCACATGAAAGAGACCGAACCCTTTTTCGATGTAGGAAAAGACGCCAAATCGGGTAAACCGTGCGGCGACGGTTTGCATGGGAAGGTTCCACTCCTCTGAAGCCCGGCGTAAAAGCCGGGTCTGCATATATAAGATCTGCTGTTTTTCACCCATATGGCTTTTCCTCCTGTTGGTGATTGGCGAAAGGTTCTTCTATAATATTTTCATTATAGAGGGCGAATGCTGCAAAATCAAGGCTTTTGGGGATGAGGGAGCGCAAGAATTCTGTGTCTTATGTTAAAATGAATTACCCGAAAAATGTGAGATGACCAGAAGAGGGTTTGAAAATATATGGAAAAAACGGGAGAGTAAAAGATGAGTTTTGACACACACGCTCATTATGGTGACGAACAGTTTGGCGGAGACCGGGACGAGCTGTTGGAACGGCTGCACCAGAAAGAGACCTCTGATGATCGACGAGATCTCGCAGATCAGGAGACTGGAGCGGGAAAAGAAGCTATGCCGACACCGGATCTGGGGAGCCCCGGACGCACTGCCGAGGTCATCCGTACACATCAGTTTGCATTTCAGAAAAAATTCGGCCAGAATTTCCTGACCGATGCGCATGTGCTGGAGAAGATCGTCGCGGCCTCCGGGGTGACGAAGGAGGATCTGGTGCTGGAGATCGGCCCGGGCATCGGGACGCTGACGCAGTACCTGGCCTGCGCGGCCCGGGAGGTCGTCGCGGTGGAGATCGACCGGAACCTGATTCCCATTCTGGGGGAGACGCTGGCCGGATATGATAACGTGACCGTGATTTGCGAGGATATCCTTAAATTAGATATTCCGGCGCTGGTGCAGGAACGAAATGAAGGGCGTCCCATTCAGGTGGCGGCGAATCTTCCCTATTACATTACCACGCCGATCATCATGAGCCTCTTTGAAAGCCATGTTCCCATGGAGAGTCTGACCGTCATGGTGCAGAAGGAAGTGGCGGACCGGATGAAGGCCGGGCCGGGGACAAAGGACTATGGCGCGTTGTCACTGGCAGTCCAGTTCTATGCCGAACCGTATCTGGCGGCCAATGTTCCGCCGCACTGCTTCATGCCCCGCCCGAAAGTAGGGTCGGCGGTGATCCGTTTGCGGCGCTATGAGGAACCGCTGGTCAAGGTGCGGGATGAGGGATGGATGTTCCGTCTGATCCGTGCGTCCTTTAACCAGAGACGGAAAACGCTGGTGAACAGTCTGCATAATGCGCCGGAGCTGAACCTGTCGAAGGAGCAGGTGCAGGAGGCACTGGCAGACCTGGAGCTTCCCGCGGCTGTGCGCGGCGAGGCCCTGACGCTGGCGCAGTTCGCGGCGTTGGCGGATCGGTTGCTTCTTTTTTGAATGGCATGAATTAAAATTGGAGAGCTTCAAAAAGCTGAGCGCTTCGTGACGGTTTACTGGCTTTTACTTCAGATACGACGGCAGATACTCCCGCAGCACCTCGAAGGGCGCCTCACCGATTGTGAGAATCGCCTGGTGGAAGGCTTTGTCGCTATAGCTTTCCCCCATGATCTCCTTGGCCTCGTCGCGCAGTGCGAGAATTTCCAGGCAGCCCACATAATAGGTCAGATAGTTGGCGGGATTCCCCAGGATCTGGCAGTAGAGCGCTTCCGCCGTCGCTTCGTCGACAGTCATATAGTCCGAAAGAAATTCATAAGCCTCCTCCACAGTGCAGCTGTTGTAGTGGATCTCGATGTCGAGCAGGGCGGAGAGACCGAGGCCGACGAAGGAATTTAGCCGGATGAGCTCAGCCAGGTCGGCGTCGGAGGAGCCGCCCCAGCCGTAGGAGAGCTGTTCGACGTAGGTGGCCCAGCCCTCCGAATAGCCGGGGAAGCTGAGAACGGCCCGCAGGGGCGTGGTGTAGCAGGAGGTACTGTAGACGGTCTGATAGAGATGACCGGGGTAGCCCTCGTGGGCCAGCACCGTATATAAACGGCTGGCGGAGGTGCTGGAGGAGCTTTCATTGATGTAAATGACGTTCTCGCTCAGGTCATCCAGCGGGCAGGTGAGGTAGAAGGCCGGGCTGCTGGAGGCTTCGAGGGACGAATGAACAGAGCGGATGACAGGTTCCGTGTTCGTCTCCGGGAGAGTCGGGAAATCGGCGGAAGTTTTCTGCTGCAGGTCACGCAGGATCTCTTCCGGATCTGTGAGCGTGAAGGAAAAGGATTCGAAGCGGTCGGTGAGCGTCGGCTCCTTTTTCAGAAGCGCGGACATGTCCGCGAGATCGGAAACGAGCTGCCCGGCGATGAGGCTGCGGAGCTCTTCCACGCTGCGGGAGGAACCGGTCCCCGCGCGCACCAGATATTCATAGTAGGCGGTTCCCTCCGGGTACTGGCAGAGTCCGCCGCTATACTGTCCGGTGCCGAGGAGAGAGATCAGACCGTCGGCGAGAGACTGATAGGCGGGAAGCACGGAATCTGACAGGATCTCTTCGTGGCGGGTGATATACTCTTCATAGACTGTTCCGCTCAGTCCCAGATCTGTCAGCTTTTCTTCAAAACGCTCCGCCAGATACAGGGAATCCGGGTCGGCGATGAAGGCAAGACAGTCCTCCGCGATCGATTCCGCCAGGGCATCGCACATAAACAGTCCCGCCGTGGATTTGGCCTGTTCCCGTTCCAGGATTGTATCGAAATAGCGGGGCACGTCCTCCAGAAGAGCCAGATAGTTCTCTACGTCCTGCAGCTCCCGGAAAGCGTACTCCCCCAGGAGGATAGGCAGCTCGACCTGGATTCCCGTGGTGGGAGCCAGTACCTCGTAGTACAGAGAGATTTCCTCCAGAGAGAGGGAGGTTGTCAGAGAGGATTCCAGAATGTCGTAAGTAAGCTGCTGCTCCTCCGTCAGGTCGTCCGAGGAGAAAGTCTGCAGCTCATTCAGGGTCTCATGGAGCCCGTCGAAAGAAGCATCGAGATCGTCGGGCGACTCGGAACCCAGAGTGACGGCAGCTTCCCCGATCCCATAGGCCTCCGGATCGGTCAGCGTATAGTGGAGGTCCAGTGTATTGGCGGAGACCATTTCACAGAAAAGTTCCTCCGTAAAAGCGTCGAAAGCGGCCTGCGTCTGCAGTGCATTTTCCTGATAGCTCTCATAGTCATATCCCGGGGCTTCCCGGGCTGCAGCCGGGACGGCAGAGTCAGAGGCGGTGAGGGAGAAAAACCACAGACCGCCGGCCAGGAGCGCGCCGAGAAGAACCGGCAGCAGGATGCGCCGCCGGACGGAGGGGGCGGAAAAATAGCGGGAGAAAAAGGAAGACAGCAAGAATTTGCTCCGCGGTGAGGTATGAGATATCTTATGAAAGCCGGGAGAAGCATATGTGGCGAAACCCGATAAATAAAAACAGCTTTTCGGCCTTTTTACCTGGATTTTACCGAAACATGGTTTCGAGAAGGGATGCAAAATGATACGCTGATGTCATCTGTATGAGTGGAAAAGACAGTTCATTCTCCGGGGAACTGTAGGAAGATTCCTTCCGGTTACCGGCCATTGCAACCGCCGGTTGCGATATTTTCAAGTCTGTTTGGTGGAGAGCAACTGCCTGATTCGTTATAATCTTCTCAACATCCCGGAAAGATCCGGGTGAGGAAAGGGCCAATATACAATGATCTTATCAGAGAAACTTTTGACACTCCGAACCAGAGCCGGGTTAAGCCAGGAAGAACTTGCAGAGAAACTGAATGTGTCAAGGCAGTCTGTTTCCAAATGGGAGAGCGGAAGCTCCATCCCCGGCATTGACAAGATTCTGGAGATTTCCAGAATCTACGGCATCAGCACAGACTATCTGCTGAAAGATGAGATGGAGGAGCTGCCCGGGGAAGTGGTCGCGGATGTATTCCGCCCGGAGAATGTGCGGGAAGTCTCCGTGGAAACGGCAACCGAGTATCTGGCGGCGGTTAAGGTGGGCGCCCGGCGGATCGCTTTGGGGGTTGGCCTGTGCATTCTGTCTCCGGTTCCGCTGCTGATCTTTTCCGGCATGTCTGTGTCCGGGCTGGTATTTCCGTCCGAAGAGATCGCCGGCGGCGTGGGCGTCGGCGTGCTGCTCGCGGCCGTGGCGGCCGCCGTGGTCCTGTTTATTTTAAACGGTCTGCGTCTGGACGAATACGAATATCTGGAAAAAGAAAAATTCCGGCTTTCCTATGGCGTAGCCGGGATCGTAGAAAAAGAGGAGAAGGAATTTCGTCCGGTTTTCTATCGGGGGATCGCCTTTGGCGCCGCTTTGTGTGTGATCGCCTGCGTACCGCTCGTGATCGCGGCTGCGGCGGGAGCGGCAGAGGGAATCACACTTTCCCTGTGTGCTTTCCTGCTGATTCTGGTTGCACTGGGCGTGTATCTGATCGTCCGGGTCTCGATCCGCAAGGGCGGATACGACCGCCTGTTACAGCAGGGAGATTATACGGAGGAAAACAAGCAGAAAAATAAGCGCCTGGAGGTTTTTGATGGGGCTTACTGGGGATTTGTTACTGCCGTTTATCTGGGAATCAGTTTCGTCTTCATGAACTGGCATATCTCCTGGGTCATCTGGCCGGTGGCTGCCGTCGCGTTCGCGGCCATTCGCTCCATTGTGGTGGCGATCAAGGGGAAATAAAAGCGGACCGGACAGGGTGTGTCGGGCTGAAAATGCAGCATTTCTCGCTTTGTGTTGTGTTTTTTTGCCCGGGGATCGGATATTCTGTCAGCAGAAAGGAGGTCACAGCGTGGATCAGAGGAGAAGCGGTTCTTTTTTAAGAAAACTGCGCAAGGAAAAAGAACTGACACAGGAACAGCTGGCGGAACATTTTAACGTCTCAGACCGCACGGTGTCCCGATGGGAAAACGGGAAGAATATGCCGGATCTGAGTATACTCGTTGAGCTGGCAGATTTTTATGATGTGGATGTCCGTGAGATCATCGACGGAGAAAGGAAAAGCGAGAATATGAATCAGGAAGAAAAAGAGAAAATGCTTCGGGTTGCCGAGTATGCGGAAAACGAAAAAGTTAACCTGTTAACGAGTTTGAGAAAGATCAGTCTGCTCGGTATTTGTTCTATGGTGGTCGGCTTTGTCATGCTGGGAGTATGTGATACGTATTCCCTGCCGGTTACAGAGTATGTTATGGGCGTGGCGTTTGGCGTGGCATTTGGCGCGTTGATCGCGGCGTTTCTCTATGCAACGGGGGTCCTGGCGAAGATCAGGATCAGAATCGGGAAACCGATGAAGATAAGGGCAGCCATGATCATTCTGGCAGTCTGCGTGGGGATCGGTGTGCTGCTGTTTGTGAAGTTCTGGAATGCGTCATTTTAAATGATCATTTTCTGTTTATCGAAAAGAAGGACTGGTACGAAGCGGATGTTCGGAATCATTCGCTGTGTACCAGTCTTTGTAAATTATGCTTCGTACACGATCTTCCCCTCGCAGAGGGTCTCGTCGGGAGCGAAGAGCACCAGATCGGCGGGCGCGCCGGGGGTGAGGCCCTGGGGATGCAGATGGTAGAGTTCGGCCGGACGGCGGCTCATGCGGTCGATTAGCTCGCTCATCGTCAGAATACCGCCGCGGACCAGAACCGTAACGCCCAGCGCCAGCGAAGTCTCGAGTCCGGTGATGCCGCTGGGAGCCTCGGCGAAAGGGCGGGCTTTTTCCTCAGCGGAGTGAGGGGCGTGATCTGTGGCGATGACGTCGATGGTCCCGTCCTGGAGGCCGCGAAGGATCTCCTGGCGGTCCGCTTCTGTCCGCAGGGGCGGATTCATGCGGGCCAGAGTGTCGTAGCGAAGGACGGCCTCTTCGGTCAGAGTGAAATGATGGGGCGTGGCCTCGGCATAGACGTGAGCGCCCATGGCCTTGGCAGCGCGGACCACCTTGACGGAATTCCCGGAGCTGATGTGCTGGATGACGACGCGGGCGCCGGTCGCCAGGGCGATCATGCAGTCGCGGGCTACCAGAACATCCTCCGCCAGAGCGCTGGCGCCGCCCAGTCCCAGATGTTCAGAAACCGCGCCCTGATTCACACCCGGGGAGGCGAGGAAGGCGGGATCCTCCTCGTGAAGGCTGATCGGAAGATCGAGGGCGGCGGCCCGCTCCATGGCCTCACGCAGCAGCGCCTCATCCATCAGCGGGATGCCGTCGTCGGTGAAGCCGACGGCGCCCGCCGCAGCCAGAGCTTCCATGTCGGTCAGGGTTTCGCCCCGCAGGCCGACGCTGACGGCGGCCGTCTGCAGCACATGAATTCCCGTCTGCTGTCCCCGGGCAAGGTTCGCCCGCAGGCGTTCCGGCGTGTCGATCGCAGGCGAGGTGTTCGCCATGCAGATGACCGTCGTGAAGCCGCCCTTCTTCGCGGCCGCAGCTCCGGTGAGGATGTCCTCCTTCCAGGGGAAGCCGGGGTCCCGGAAGTGAACATGTGTGTCCACCAGCCCCGGCGCCGCGATCCAGCCGGAGGCCTCGATGACGCGGTCCGCCTGCGACAGATCCAGATCCGGTCCTATCTGACGGATCGTATTTCCTTCTATTAAAATATCTGCAATCTCATCCAGCCCGGTCACGGGGTCGACGAGGTGTCCATTTCGAATTCCAATCATGTGACGTTTATCCTTTCCGTGCTCCATGTGGTTTAGCCGGAGGGAACTTGTATTTACCCCCGGCTGATATATGGATTACTCTACAAGGGGTGCCTACGGTGTCATGTTTTGGCGGGCCGTAAAGCCATGAATCGGACCGCACACCCGAAGGGCGTACCTTGTGTAAGCGCTCCATTCATGACTTTCGACCCTGGTATCATCATCAAATCAGATTGCCCGTGTCGCCTCTCGCAGCCAGGCAGCCTCCGCCTCAGGCAGATGATCTTTCAGGGTCTCATAGACCAGCGCATGGTAATCATTGAGACGCCGTACCTCTTCTGCGCTCATATACTGTTTGTCGATGCCGTCGAGGTCGATCGGGCAGAAGGTAATGGGGCGGAAACGCAGGAACTGGCCGTATTCATTCTTCTCATCGCGGACGCAGAGGAGCTCGTTCTCCGTGCGGATGCCGTAGCGGTGATCGAGGTAGATCCCGGGCTCGTCCGTCGTCACCATGCCGGGAGCCAGAGCCACGCTCTCCTCACCGGCCCGGGGCTTCCAGCGGAAGGACTGCGGCCCCTCATGGACATTGAGGAAGAATCCCACGCCGTGGCCGGTCCCGCAGCGGTAGTCGAGACCCAGCTCCCACATCGGCTGGCGGGCCAGATAGTCCAGACTCAGACCGGAGCACCCTTCGAGGAAACGGGCGTCCGCCAGGTTCAGCATGCCGCGGGCCACGGCCGTGAAATGTTGCTTCTGTTCGTCCGTGAGCGGCCCCAGCACGATGGTGCGGGTGATGTCGGTGGTGCCGTCGAGATACTGACCGCCGGAGTCCACCAGAAGGAAGCCCTCGGGAGCCAGCTCGGCGGCCGTCTCCGGGGTGGCCATATAGTGCATCATGGCGCCGTGAGGGCCGTAGCCGGCGATGGTCTCGAAGCTCAGGCCCCGGTTCAGGGGATCTTCCCGTCGCAGTCCTTCCAGCACGTCGCTGGCGCTGATCTCGGTGATCCGCTCCCGGCCGATGTGCGTTTTCAGCCAGTAAATGAACTTTACCATGGCAACGCCGTCCCGGACATGGCAGCGCAGGATGTTTTCGATCTCCGTCTCATTCTTCACGGATTTCATACAGGTGGTGGGGTTGACGGCGTGAATCAGTCGGCAGCCCTCCGGCAGACGGCCGATCAGTGCCATATTCACTTTGGATTCATCGATCAGCACCCGGGAACCGGCGGGCAGAGCCGCGACATGGTCGTAGACGGCCTCGTAGTTCCCCAGCGTGACGCCCTCTGCGCGAAGAGCTTCTTTCAGCGCCGTGTCTGCAGCGTCCTCCCGCAGGAAGAGGGTCGCTGTGTCCAGTGTGATGAGGGCATAGGCGAGCGCGACCGGATTGCAGGGAATGTCGTCCCCGCGGAGATTGAAGAGCCAGGCGATGTCGTCCAGCGAGGTCAGAAGGTGGACGTCGGCCTGGGCTTTTTTCATTTCTGTTCTCAGATCAGCCAGTTTTTCAGCCGCAGATTTTCCGGCATAGCGCAGATCAAGGAGGAAGGCCGGCTTCGAGAGCAGAGCGGGACGGTCCGGCCACACGGCGTCGACCAGATCCTCCTCCCAGGCGAAGCGGATGTCCTTCCCCTCCAGCGCCTCCCGCCAGGTCTTTCTTTGACGAACCGTGACAAGCCGTCCGTTAAAGCCCAGGCAGCCGCCTGCGGGCAGGGTATTCGCCAGATACTCCGCCACGGTGGGGACTCCTTCCACGCCCATGCGGCAGAGCGTGAAGGCCGGGTCCATCTGTTCTTCCGCCTGAATAAAGAAACGTCCGTCCGTCCAGAGCATGGCTTCGTCCGCGGTGATGACCAGCGTACAGGATTCCCCGGTAAAGTGGGAGAGAAAACGCGTAGCGGCAAAATGCTCACTGAAATATTCCGACTGATGATCGTCGCAGGCGGGAACCAGATACGCGTCGATCTGTCGCTCCGCCATCAGGCGGCGGAGATGTTCTAAAGGTTGATTCATGAAATAATCCCCCATTCAGCTGTTTTTGATGGGATTATCATAGCATAAACCAGAGGAGATGAACAGAGGAGGGAAATTGATAGCCCGTGGACTTTCAGAAAGTAAATGAAGTGAAACAAGTCTTGACAGCTCTCGTTTACGTCATTACAATATAGTATATCGTGATGACGTAAACAGCCATGGAGGTATGGGATGTTTATAGGGAGAGAGAGGGAGTTAAAAAGGCTGAATGCCATGTATCAGAGTGACAAACTTGAGGTGGCCATTATTTATGGGCGGCGGAGAGTTGGCAAGACGACTCTGATTAATGAATTTTGTAAGGATAAGAAGACCATTTTTTTTGCAGCGATGGAGAACTCCGCCGAGATGAATCTGGAGGCCCTTTCAGGAGCTATCATGGAAATGGAGGCAGAGGCGGTCTATGCGTCTCATAGTGCGCGTGAAAGCTCACCGCTGAGAACAGAAACTCAACGCGCAACGGGTCAGGGAGCCTCGGTGGCCAATGTTATTTTCAGGAGTTTTTCGGATGCACTGATAAAAATTCAGGAAATGGCATCGCGGGAACGGCTGGTTTTTGTGATCGACGAATATCCGTATCTGGCGAAAGCGGAACCGTCCATTTCATCCATCCTCCAGAATTTTCTGGACCATCAGTTCAAAGAAACCAGATTGTTTCTGATTCTTTGCGGCTCTTCGATGAGTTTTATGGAGAATCAGGTGTTAGGATACCAGAGCCCGCTGTATGGACGAAGGACCGCTCAGTTTAAAATATTGCCCTTTGATTATCGGGATACCGGACGCTGGTTTCCGGCGTATTCTTATGAAGAAAAAGCGATGATGTATGGGATAACAGGGGGAATCCCACTGTATCTGGAACAGTTTTCACCGGAATGCTCTATTCAGGAAAACCTGTTAAATGGAGTATTTAACAACAATTCAATGCTGTTTGAGGAGCCTTCCAATCTGCTGAAGCAGGCGCTTCGCGAACCGGCTACGTACAATTCGATTATTACCGCGATTGCGTCCGGAAAATCAAAGCTGAGCGAAATTGCGACAACAGTCGGTATGGAGAGCGGCCTGTGTTCTAAATTCGTTGAGAATTTAATGACGCTGGGAATTGTGAAGCGGGAGACGCCTGTCACAGCGCGCAGCTCAAAACGTCCGATTTATGAACTGGAGGATTTGTTCTTTCGCTTCTGGTATACATTTGTTCCGAGAAATATGGCAGCCATCGTTTCCGGACGTTTTGAGAGGATATACGCCTCCGCGGTGGGGAATCGACTGTCTGATTATATGGGGCGTGTCTTTGAAAAAATGTGCCGGGATTATCTGCTCTACTATGACGATCAGCTCCCTTTTCAGCCGCAGGACATCGGTCAGTGGTGGGGTGGCAACCCGAAGACACACCAGCAGGCACAGATCGATGTGGTTGCCATTTCAGAGGAGGAACAGAGTGCAATCATTGGATCATGCAAGTTTCGAAATGAACCTCTTCCTGTGAGTGAATGGGAACGGATGAAAGAGTATTCCAGGGCGATGGGAGGATTTGCCCGCTGCTATTATTACCTGTTTTCGAAAAGCGGATTCACAGAGAATCTGCGACAGAAGCAGGACGGAGTGAATCTGCGGCTGATCGGAATGGAGGAACTGTATGGATCCTGTGTTTCGGAGGAGTACGACGAAAAGCATCCAGACTGAAATTTATTTTATTACAGAAAAGGCCATCTGTCTCTCGCTCATGCGAGTCCAGATGGCGTTCTCAATTGGGCGAATGGTTTCACAGTCCCAGTTGACAATGCGGATCTTGGTTACGCAAAAATATCCGGCACCGCAGGCTCATCGGCAACGATATTGGCGTGGAGCAGCCGGTAGTCGCTGGGGGAATACCCCGTTCGCTTGAGAAACAGCTTCGTAAAGTGGGCGGGGTTGTTGTACCCGGTCGTGTAGGCGATATCCGGGATGTTCATGTTCGTGTTGAGCAGGAAATTCTTGGCTTTGCTGAGGCGCACGTCGATGAGATAATTGATCGGCGAGACGTGAAACTCCTTCTGCAGCAGATGATTGATGTGCCCGGCGCTCATATAGAACTGCTGAGACAGATGCTCCAGCGTGATGTTCTCCGCGTAGTGCGTATAAATATATGAAAGAATGTCGTCGGCGACCGGATTGTGGTGGATTTCCCAGAAGGGTTTCACATACATATAATTGCTGCGCAGGAAGACCAGCAAAGAGGCCAGAATCAGCTGGCACAGGTCTTTGTTGGCGTTTGGTTCCTTTGTCAGGTAGTACAGCTCCGCCAGCGAGCCGCTGATAAAGTGAATGTGTTCTTCCGCCCGGATGACCGGATAGGAGACCGGCGCGATGACATTTTCCGGGTATTCATCGGATTTCCAGTGAAGATCCGAGACAACCGCCACCAGAGCCCGCATGGGATCGTGGGAACTGGATGTTCCGGCGTGGACAAATCCTCTCTCGATAATCAGAAAATCTCCCTTTTCCACATGAAAATACTGATGGTTGATCATGTACATGCCTTTGCCGGAGGCGATGTATACCATCTCCGTCTCGTCTCCGTGCAAATGAAAGGTATAGGCCTGATCTGTCAGGTTGTAGTCCAGATGAATTCGGCTGAGCTTGGGAAGATGATCTTCAAATGTTTTGTCCAGCAGCATACGATCCCCTCGATGATATGAAAGACATTCCGTTTGAGACATGTACAATCTTAATATAATTTAAACAAAATCTCAAGATAATTTCCCGGGA
>JAJQCL010000004.1 GCA_021202715.1 Lachnospiraceae bacterium | reverse complement strand
TTACGGTCTGCTTGGTCGGCTGCGTATATTCCTCCTGAGCGGCTTCACCTTCCACGAGCTGCAGCTGAAAGAGCTGCAGGATCAGGGCCATAAACATGACGGCGAATACGATCGTCACGGGAAAAAGCCGCGATTTGGCGACCTGTTTCAGTCTGTATCCGATGTATTCCAGTAAATCTCTAAACAAATCTCTTTGCACTCCTCTTCTCAAGCTCCTCAAAGCGCGTGTTCAGCTTCAGGAACAGCTTGTACAGAACCAGTGTCAGTATCGCGGTATAGACCACTTCAGGTAAAATGACGGTTGCTACATAGACCGGAAGATCCAGGCGGCCATACAGGAGAAAACCGAAGACGTAAATGTACAGATTGTAAATCAGATCGCTCAGAATGCACAGAAGCAGCGGCATGTTCAGAAATTCCGTATAGAACAGCTGGCCGAGCGTTCCGTTGACAAACCCGATGACCAGATAGATCAGCGCATAGTAGCCGAGAATCTCCCCGTAGCAGATATCCATCAGAAGACCGCAGAAAAAGCCCAGAAGCATCCCCTCTTTTTTCCCGCGGATAAATCCGAAGGAAAATGTGATGATCAGCAGCAGATTCGGTGTGGCATCAATCAGAGGCGACAAAGCCAGAATATTGTTCAGGGTCAGAAAGGCCAGCAGGACATGAACCACGTAGAGCAGCAGGCGTTTCACGGTCAATCCTCCTCTTCGTTCCACGCCTCTTTGGTCGTGGTGATGATCAGCACCGTATCCAGATGGGAGAAATCCACCACCGGAATCAGATAGCCGGATTTTGTCAGGTTGTTGGAATCCACTTCCAGACTGTCCGCATATCCGATGAGAATCCCCGGCAGATACAGGTCACTGGTGTTGGAGGTAACAATCTTATCTCCGTCTTCAATGTCTGCTTCTTTTTCCATCTTACTCAGCGTGAGTTTTCCTTCTTCATAAAGCGTCAGATCTCCACTGACAATACAGGCGTCCTTGGAATCCAGACCCATCGCGCCCACATTCCGGTTATCATCGATGATGGCTGTGATGGTGGCGGTCGTGTCCGTTACCGCTGTAACAATCCCCACCAGTCCTCCGTCTGCGATGACGTTCATATCTTCTGTGATTCCGTCCTTTGCGCCCTTATCGACATAGAAGGTCGTATACCAGCTGTCCGAGTTCTTCCCGATGATGTGAGCGCCCACGGTCTCATAATCCGGATACTGATCGGCCAGTTCCAGGAGAGCCTGATATTCCTCCAGTTCAGAGAGCTGTAGCTGATAGCGGGTGTTCTGTTCTGTCAGTTCTGCAACCTGTTCTTTCAGTGCTTCATTCTCTTCCCGGACAGCTTTCAGCTCAGCCAGCTCCTCCGCCTGCCCGAAAATGGTGCTTCCCACAACATTAAAGCCCTTCTGCATGGGCATGAGGATCGTGCTGACGCCATTTCGCAAAACATTGCCGGTCGTAGAGCTGACGGAACTGACGATGATCAGAATCAGGCAGATTCCGGCCAGCAGAAAAAAGATATGTTTCGGTCTCATCTCAGGCAGAGATTTCTTCTTCATTCGATAAAGCCTCGTTCTCTCAAACTCACGTAACAGTTGTCTCCAATGACGATGTGATCGGCCAGCGTAATCTCCATGAGATGCCCGGCCTCGATCATCCTCTCTGTCAGGATGCAGTCATCCCTGCTGGGCGTCGGATCGCCGCTGGGATGATTGTGGAGCAGGACTATATAGACCGCCTGATGGCGCAGCGCCTCCAGAAAAACTTCCCGCGGCGTGATCAGGGAAGCATTGACTGTGCCCCGGGTGAGCACGGCGGAGGACAGAAGACGTCCCTTCGTGTTAAAGAAAGCAGCCCGGATCTCTTCCTGTCCCAGATGGCGCATATCTTCCATAAAATAGGCGGCGATCGATGCGGGAGAGGTGAGCCGCACGTCATTCTCCACAGACTGCCTGGCAGTGCGTCGTGACAATTCGCCGATGCAGAGAAGCTGGACCGCCTTGACACGTCCGATGCCCCGCACATGGCAGAGCTCCTCGATCGAAATACAGCAAAGAGCTCCCAGACCGCCCCGGCTGGCGAGAAGCTCCAGAATCTCTCTGGACAGATCCACAGAGGTCGTTCCCGTGCTTCCGCAGCGCAGAATTACCGCTAAGAGCTCCGCGTCGCTCAAGGCTCCCGGGCCGCCCCGCAGGCATTTCTCATAGGGGCGCTCAGATTCCGGAAGTTCCTTCATCGTTCTGTTAAAATTCATTGACTCCTCCTGGCCTCTCCCTGACCAGTCCCTGGAGCATCTATTTTATCACAGCTGAAAACCTGCGTCCACCAGTTTTTGCAAAGACATTAAAATTCCATATTTCGCATGATACCAGGTGATGCCTCCCTGAAAATAGACCGTGTAGGGAGGACGCAGGGGGCCGTCGGCGGACAGCTCAATGGAGGAGCCCTGCACAAAAGCACCGGCTGCCATGATGACCGGCGAATCATAGCCGGGCATGGCCCAGGGCTCCGGCGTCACGTAGCTGTCCACCGGCGCAGCGGCCTGGATGCCGCGGCAGAAGGCCGAGAGACGTTCCGCACTTCCCAGGTCGATGGCCTGGATGATGTCGTGGCGCGGGGTATCGCCCGTAGGATGCACGCGAAATCCCAGACGCTCGTACAGCTTGGCGGCGAAGATCGCTCCCTTCTCCGCACCGGCAGTGACCGTGGGCGCCAGGAAGAAGCCCTGATAGAAGGAGGGCGTCGTTCCCAGATTCGCGCCGACTTCTCTTCCGAGTCCCGGAGAGGTCAGACGTCGGGCCACCTGTTCGATGCAGGCGGCGGTTCCGCAGATATAGCCGCCGGCCGGAGCCAGACCGCCGCCGGGATTCTTGATCAGTGAACCAACGATCATATCCGCACCGTAATCGGAGGGTTCTTCTCTCTCCACAAACTCACCGTAGCAATTGTCTACCATACAGAGAATGTCCGGCTTGCACTCCTTGAGGAAGGCGATGAGCTCCCCGATCTGCTTCGAGGACAGCGTGGGGCGCGAGGCATAGCCCTTCGAGCGCTGGATCGTTGCCAGCTTTGTATTCGGCCGGATGGCTGCCCGGATGGCCGGATAGTCAAAGGTCCCGTCCGGGCGCAGATCGACCTGCGCGTAGCTGACACCGTATTCCCGCAGAGAACCGGCGGATTCACGGATACCGATGACTTCTTCCAGCGTGTCGTAGGGCTTCCCCACCGGGGAGAGCAGCTCGTCGCCCGGCCGCAGGTTGGCAGACAGCGCGAGGTTCAGCGCGTGCGTGCCGCATGTGATCTGCGAGCGAACCAGGGCATCCTCCGTGTGGAAGGTATCGGCATAGACCCGCTCCAGCGTGTCCCGGCCGCTGTCGTTGTAGCCGTAGCCGGTGGTCGCCGCGAAATGTGTCTCACTGACGCGGTTTTTTTGCATGGCAGCCAGCACCTTCATCTGATTGTACTCGGCAATGCGGTCGATGGCCGCAAAACGGGGAGCCAGCTCTTCGAGAACTTCCTCCCCCAGATTCAGAACCCCGGCGGAAATGCCGCAGGCCTGATACATTTTTCTGATCTCTGTTTCCATGTTCTTCCTCAAAATCTGTTTCGCATTGCTATGGTTCGTCATATCAGGAACCGGAACACTCGCGTTCTATTCCGGATATTTTGTTCATTGTAACGTCATGATGCCGCGCTCCCGGCAAAGCGAAAGGATCTGCGCCAGCATCTCCTCTTCCCCCGCATAGTCCTCCCAGTTCAGCCACACGGCCTCCGGCTCCCGCCGGAACCAGGTCAGCTGCCTCTTGGCAAAATGCCGGGTATCCCGTTTTAGTTTATAAATCGCTTCTTCCATCGGGATCTCTCCCGCCAGGGCTTCCCAGATCTCTTTATAACCGAGGCCCTGCATGGAGACCAGATGACGGCTGTAGCCTCTCTGACGAAGGCTTTCGACCTCCGCCACCAGACCCTGTTCCAGCATAAGATCGACCCGCTGGTCGATGCGGCGGTAAAGCTCCGCCCGTTCCCGGTTCAGAACCAGATACAGCGTATTGTACGGAGAGCGCCGTTCCCGCTCGCGTCGGTTATGCTCCGAGATCTTCTCGCCGGTAAAATGAAAATATTCCAGCGCGCGGATCACCCGCTTGATATTATGCGGGTGTATCTCTGCGGCCGCTTCCGGGTCCAGTCGGAGCAGCTGCGCATAGAGGGCTTCGCAGCCTTCTGCGGCGGCTTGCTCTTCCAGGCCGTGTCGGTATGCCGTGTCGCCGCCGGTCTCCGTGAAATCAATATCCCGTACCAGCGCCTGGATGTAAAAACCGGTTCCTCCGGTCAGAATGGGGATCGCACCGTGGCTGTAAATGGTCTGCAGCGCTTCCCGGGCTGCCCGCTGATATTCCACCACATGAAATTCTTCATCCGGTTCACAGCAGTCGATCAGATAATGCGGGACACCCTGCTGCTCCTCCGGCAGTACCTTGGCGGTACCGATGTCCATCTGCCGATAGACCTGCATGGAGTCGGCGCTGACGATCTCCCCGCCGATTTCCTGCGCAAGCCGGATGGACAGGGAGGTTTTTCCTACGGCGGTAGGCCCCGCCAGGACAATCAGAGGCTGCATCGTCTCCTCCTTCTGTTCAGTCGACTCAGTTGACAACGCGCTGGAACTTTTTTTCCAGCTCGTAACGGGTCATGGTGATGATCGTCGGCCGCCCATGCGGGCACTGGTAGGGGTTGTCCAGCTGCAGCAGCTCATCGATCAGCGCTTCCGCTTCCCGCTGTGACAGGCGGTTATTTCCCTTTACGGCCGCTTTACAGGACATGCTGGCGATCTTTTCCTCAACCAGCGTCATTTGTGTGTGACCGGTCTCATCTGCCAGGGAATCGATCATTTCCGTCAGCAGATCCGCGCGGGCGATGCCGAACAGGTTGGCCGGGACCGCGTAGACCGCATACTCCCGGCCGCCGAAGGGCTCGATCTGAAATCCGACCCGTTCAAAATCCTTCCGGTACTCTGTGACGACCTCGATCTCCCGGGCGTTGAGCGTCAGAATCACCGGCGGCTGCACCTGCTGGGAGAGAGCTTCCTTCTCCCGCAGGCTGCGCATGGTCCTCTCATAGAGAACCTTTTCATGCGCGGCGTGCTGATCCATGATCAGGAGCTGGTCGTGGTACTGAATCAGCCAGTAGGTATCGAAGAGCTGACCGAGAATGTGGTATTCGGCGCGGGCTTCGCGGGTGAGGAGTTTCTCTTCGAAGAGATCAAGCTGCTTCGGAGTGACGGAATCGGGCACAGGCGTTTTCTCGGGCTCTGTGTGTGTCTGCTTATATCCTTCCGACGAGGCTGTGTCGGAGCCGTTCTGCGCAGGCGGTACGAACTCGGGGGATGTATCGTTGAAAGGGAACGATTCCCGGACGATATTGGCCTGTGCCGGATGCTCTTCGGCAAGGGCCTCGCTCCGGGCCGTTGTCCCGGCATCGCGCCGCTCCTGAAACTGCTGATTTCCCAGGAGACTGTTGCGCATATTCTGCTGCATGCGTTCAATCGTGGAAGGCTCGCGGGGAATCTCTGCCCTTCTCCGGTCAAGATTAAACGATCCCCGGGGGTTCTCCGCCGATTCCCGTTCATGATTCGACGCTTTCCGGGAAATCTCCGTCTGCTCCCTTTCAGGACCTGATGCTTCCCGTGGAATCTCCGCCTGCCTTCGACGCGTCTCAAAGGGTTCCGGACCCCGCAGCGGGCGAGATGTCTCCGGCTTCTCCTTTTCTTTTGAGGCTTTCTTTTCTGTCTTTTCCTCAAACGCGTGCCGCGGGATCAGCTCCTCTCCAGTCAGCGCCCCCCGGATTGCCTGAAAAACGGCCTGATACACCGCCTCTTCCCGGACGAAACGCAGCTCCATCTTCGCAGGGTGGACGTTCACATCCAGGAGAGCCGAATCAATCGTCAGATGAAAGACGACGAAGGGGTATTTGTGCTGCATCGCAAAACCGTGATAGGCGTTCTCAATGGCTTTGGTGATCAGAGCGCTGCGGACGTACCGTCCGTTGACGAAATAATTCTCGTAGGTCCGGTTTCCCCGATTGATCTCCGGCCGACCGATATATCCGTCCACCGTGACATCCTCCGTCTCCGCGTGAAGAGAGAGAAGACTGCGGGTGATATCCCGTCCGTAAATCGTGTAAATGATATCCTTCAGCTTGTGATTCCCGGCCGTGTGAAGCTTTTCCTGATTGTTGACAAGCAGACGGAAGGACACATCCGGGCGGGACAGAGCCAGACGTTCCATCAGGGCACTGATGTAGGATCCTTCTGTAGCCGCGGTCTTGAGGAATTTCCGGCGGGCCGGTGTGTTGAAGAAGAGATTCCGCACGAGAAAGGTCGTACCGCCCGGAGCGCCGATTTCCTCGCTGCCGATCTCCTCTCCTCCCTCGATGCGGTAACGCACACCGGTCAGACTCTCCGGCGTGCGGGTGATCAGTTCCACCTGCGCCACAGCAGCAATACTGGAAAGAGCCTCCCCGCGGAATCCCAGGGAAGAGACGGTGAGCAGATCCTCGACGCTGCGGATCTTACTCGTGGAATGGCGCAGAAAAGCCAGCGGAATGTCCTCTGCCGCGATGCCGCAGCCATTGTCCGTGACCCGGATCAGCGAGATACCGCCCTCGCGGATCTCGACGGTCACGGCGGTAGCTCCGGCGTCCAGAGCATTCTCCACCAGCTCCTTCACAACCGAGGAGGGGCGTTCGATCACCTCTCCGGCCGCGATCTGGTTGACCGTCCCGGAATCCAGTATGTTGATGGATGGCATAACGTACTCCCTTCTTGCATTCTCACGATGATACCACGGATTGTTCCGTGCTGACGCACTCCCGCTCCTTTATTTCTGCCAGCGGTTTTTCCGCTTCGTCTGCAGCCGGTAAAGCGTGTTCAGTGCGTCGATGGGCGTCATGTTGCTCAGCTCCAGACTATCCAGCTCTTCCAGGATATCCTGATCGCTGACCGTGTCGAAGAGGCTCATCTGATTCAGATCCACCTCATCGGGCTTCGGCACAGGACGGCTCGTCACGCCGCGGCTCATCTCAGCGATCTCCTTCGCCCGCACGGTAATATCGGCGTCTGAAAGCTCTTCCACCAGCTCCTTTGCGCGCCGGATGACGGGGTCCGGCACTCCGGCCAGCTTGGCCACCTGAATACCATAGCTCTTGTCCGCGCCGCCCCGGACGATCTTGCGCAGGAAGACGATCGTATCGCCCTGTTCCTTGACCGCGATACAATAGTTCTTCACGCCGGGCAGGCTTCCCTCGAGCTCCGTCAGCTCGTGATAATGCGTGGCAAACATGGTCTTTGCGCCGAGAATACGCGCATAGCTGATATGTTCGATTACGGCCCAGCCGCTGGCCACTCCTTCAAAGGTGCTGGTG
>JAJQCL010000089.1:3390-7495 GCA_021202715.1 Lachnospiraceae bacterium | reverse complement strand
TTTTTTTCTGCACATAATAGTATTTTTTAAAATAAGCAAAGGAAAACGGAAAATCAAAGCAAATTAAGAAAAATATGAGGGAAAAATTGACAGAGATGGAAACATTATTTTTTGAAACAATGATATGATTTTGGCAAAAAGAGAAGCGATCGTCTCTGCTTTTCGACAGAAGAAAAATGATGAAGAAAGGGAGAAAGATATGAATCAGATCACAGTATCCTCCTCCTGCGGCGCGGTGACAGGCAGGCTAACGGACTGGGGATATGAATTTTTCGGCATCCCCTACGGCAGGGCAGAGCGGTTTTGCCCACCCAGGCCGGTGACCTGGGCGGGAGAGAAGAAATGTACGGAGTATGGAGCCTGCAGCCGAACTTTCTGGGGGTACAGCCCCGGGGGACGGAACTGACTGTGCTGGGAAGTGAGGACTGCTTGTTCCTGAATGTATGGACAAAACACCTGAACACGGAAGAGAGCAATGCCGAGGGAGCGGAGAAGCCTGCGCGCTGCCCGGTGGTGATTTACGTTCACGGCGGCGGATTTCAGGTGAGATGCGGCGGGAGATCCGTGACTTCATTGAAACCGGGAAGCCGGGAGAGGCCTGGGAACTCTATGAAGGAGCGAAGAAAAGGGTCTACGACAGCCAGGTGCGCATGGAACGTCGGGAAAACGACAGCCTGACAGGCCTGCCTGCGCAGGTTTATACAAGAAGCTGACAGAAGCAAATAGCATAAAGCCGTTTGAAAACGCGATCAAAATGGAACAGGATGAGAGGACAGAAATATGGAACTGGGATGGATTGTACTGCAGCAGACGATTGTGATGTTTTTGCTGATGGCGGTGGGCTATACGCTGTACCGTCTGGGCATCGTGACAGACAGCGGAAATCAGGAGCTGAGCCGTATGCTGATCTCGCTGGTGATTCCGGCGGTGATCGTAAAATCGTATCTGGTGGAATATTCCGCAGAGAAGCTGGCGGCGCTGGGATGGTCCTTTCTCGCCGCCCTGCTCTCCCTGATCCTCTCGGCGCTGGTGTGCCATTTCCTGTATGGCAGCCGCCGGAAGATTGAAAATATGGGAAATGCCTTCTCCAACGCCGGTTTCATCGGGATTCCTTTGGTGACGGCTGTGCTGGGAGAGGAAGCGGTCTTCTATGTCTCCGCCTATGTGGCGATCCTTAACATTCTGCAGCAGACCTACGGCGTCATGATGATGACCGGGGATCGAAAAAGTGTCCGTCCGGGCAAAGTCCTGCGGAATCCGGTGCTGCTTGCCTTCGTGCTGGGTGTGATCCTGTTCGTACTTCCCGTGGAGATCCCGGCGATTCTGACAAACTGCGTGGGGTACGTCGCCAATATGAACACACCCCTCGCCATGATGATCCTGGGTGTCTATCTGGGGCAGAGTCGGCTGGCGGATATCTTTACCGAGAAGAGCCTTTATGTCAGCAGCGCCGTGCGGCTGTTGCTGGTGCCTGCCCTGACACTGGGTCTGCTGACGCTGCTGCCTCTGTCCTACGAGATCCGTATGGCGGTCTTCCTCGCCTCCGCCGCCCCGGCGGGCGCCAACGTGGCGGTTTTCGCCAAGCTCTGCGGGCTGGACTCCGGCCACGCCGCCGCCCTGGTCTGCAACAGCACGATTTTATCAATTGGTACCCTGCCGGTGATGGTGATGATCGCTTCGGCGGTGTGGTGAAATTGCGGTTTTATTGAGTGGGTTGTGGAAGCTTCTCGCGGATGGTTTCGGGAAAACTCAAATCCTGAGTTGGTGTCCTCTGTCAGTATGGTTTCCAGATGGTTGTTTTCGGCCAGAGGGAAATTGCTGTATAATTCCCGCAGCGTATGCCATGACTCTTTTAAATCCGCATGTTGCCCGTCTACAACGATTTCATAGATTTCGTGAACACTGTATGGGAGCATCTTGAGCGGAGCCCGGGTAACCAGCACAAAATAGTTGCCGGAATCTTTTACAAATTCGGCAAACTCCTGTGAAAAGATGAAATTGTTATTTTCTTCAATGAAGATGATCGTATTATGCAGCGGGAAAAGAACATCTGTCCAATCTCTGCCGACTTCGTCGCGCAGATAAACAAAATAATCGGTTCCCGCCTGATCGGAATGGCCGGATTCAGGTCCGGCGCGCAGCGATTCATACATCATGCTTAGCAGCGGGGTGTTTCCGGTAGCACGGTTGCCCTGAATGACAGTAATGTTACGTCGAATTTTAAACGAAAAGCGAATTCGCTTCCCTCTCACTCGAAACAAATATTCACCTTTCATCGGCCAACTCCTCCGCTTCCAACAGGGCAAGAACATATTCCTGGCGATTATGAACGATTTTTCCGGTATTCATGATCATAATCTCAAAGGGATCCTCAAACTGTAGAATGTGCTGCAGATAAACGGTCAGATCTTTTATTTTGGCGATTTTCAGAATCCATTTTGCGCAATTGTCACCGCAATTGGACATATTGTATACAAATGAATCATCCTTTAACATCAAAATGAGTACCTTCACTCCACCGGAAAGCTCTTTGGGTGTGATTGCGCCGAGTACCGGACTTTCTATTACATGGGCGCTGATCACAGTAGAGAGATCAACATCCTGAATCATTTCCCTTACAAAAGGATCCAGAATCCATTCATCTTCATATACATGGTCGAAATAGGAGGGCGCATCCTTCATATACTGAACGCCGCCATAATACCAGATTTTGAGCATAAATTCTTTCCTTTCTTTTTTGCGGAAATCAGTCTTCCTCCGCCAATTCATACCGCTCCGCCAGATCCCGGAAAAAGCGGATGAAATATTTGCGGAATTCCTCCTGAATCGGGGAGAAGTCACTGTCTTCCGGCCAGCTCAGGATCAGATGCCGCCTCCGCGGTCAAAAAGCTCGTGCCTGTATCCTCATCCAGCTTATGGAGTGACTTGCTGAGCGCGGGCTGGGAGATACGGAGAGCCTCGGCGGCCTGCGTAACATTCTCCATGATGGCGACGACCTGAAAATATTTGAGCTGCTGCAGTTCCATGATGTGTACCGCTCTGGATGCAGTCTATCATAGAAAAAAACGCTCTTCAAGCATTTCTCATCTGTAATCTTTTAGCGTTGTCCTGTCGGCGATGGCAAGCAGAGTATCAAAATACATATTGATCCTATTGACACTATTCGGACAGGCAGATATAATAATCTACAAGAATACAGTCTCGGGAGGCAGTAATGAGAGATTACTCTATATATGAAAGAACACCCGTCATGTTTTCCGGGGCGGAAAAGAAATATGAAATCCTGATTGAAGGGCATCGATATATAGTGAAATTTCAGAAGAACTCCGAAGTTGGATTGCTTTATAACCATGTATCTGAATATCTTGGAAGCCACATTTTCGGCTCCGTGGGGATTCCGGTGCAGGAGACCTTTCTGGGCACGTACGATGGACAGAATGTTGTGGTCCTGAAAAATTTTCTCGGACCGGAAGATACCCTTGTGTCCTTTAATGGCGTGGGTGAAAGCTCTCTGGAACGGTATAAAGAGCTCTATCAGTACACCTATGAGGACATCATATCCATGCTCCGGGAAAATACCCGATCGACGCATGTTGAGGAAACGATTCATCGTTTTTGGGATATGTTTATTATCGATGCGCTGATTGGGAATTTTGACCGTCATGGCGGGAACTGGGGGTTTATCAGGCACGATAACATGTATCGGATGGCTCCGGTCTATGACAATGGGTCCTGTCTGTATCCGAGAGCCAATACGGATGCGGCTCTTGAGCGCATCCTTGCTTCAGAGGAAGAGATCAGTCAGCGCATTTATAAATTCCCCACCTCACACATAAAAATCGGAAATCGCAAAAGTTCTTACTATGAGGTCATCAGCAGCAGACAGTTCGATGAATGCAATAGGGCTTTAGCACGAATGCTTCCCAGAATTGATTTCGAGAAAATCAATGCGATGATCGATGGCGTGGAGGGCATTACGGATGTGCGCAGGAGATTTTACAAGGTGATGCTGCAGCAGCGATTCGACAAAATACTGATGGCGTCGTATCGTATGCTGAAAACATGAAAGAAGGTGTAGTATGCGCCCTGTTACAACGTCTTATGA
>JAJQCL010000089.1:0-3380 GCA_021202715.1 Lachnospiraceae bacterium | reverse complement strand
ATGCTCCACCGTTGGCCGGCACGCCATACTATCGCAGCCGCGGAATCATTTATGCATTGGATCGAAAGGAACGAAGGTTTGCAGTAGGACGTGTCGACTATGAACGCTATGACGATCAGAATTATCAGTATGTCTTTTCTCCCGGGTGGAGTGTGATCGATGCCCTGCCGTCCTCCGTTTTTCAGGGAATCCCCGGGCTGGATCTGTCTCTGCGTCTGGAGCACTATTACCGTGTGAATATGACACCCTGCTTTATTTCTGAAAGGACACCCGGCGAAAGCCGTGAGGATCTTCGGGAGCTGCTGGAAGCTGTCGGCCTGGATTATTATGATCGGTTCGAATGGATGCTGCGTGCGCATATGCGGTGCGGCACGGACAATCTGATTGTGGAACGGGCTGTCCCGGCACGGAGATTTCGGTATGAGCCCGGTCAGCCGATCCCGGAGGATCTGCAGCCGGATGATTGTGTTGTGATCAGAGGACTGGATTCCATGGGGACCAGCAATCGCCAGCTTCGGGGCAGCCTGTTGCCTATCCTCCGAAGCGGCGCCCATATCCTCGATGAATCAGAAGAGCGCAGATGGTCTGAAGAGGAATGCAGCCTGCTGCTGAGACTCCTGTTGATTCAGGATGATCTGGAGAGTACATGTCGTAAAAATGCTCAGGAAAAAGGAATTCGGGCGGCCAAAAAAGAAGGAAAGTATACCGGCCGCAGGCGGCTTTCGACGGACATAAATCTTCTGAGGCAGATCGCAGAGGAATTTGAGAGGAACCAGATCACGGAGGAGGAAGCCATGCGGCGTGCCGGAATCGGATCGAGATCGACATTTTACAGAAGACTGCGGGAAATCCGTGGAAATCTTTGAACTTCTTGTTGATTCCTTCCGGCTAAGTAAGTAAACTATATGAAAGAGAGCCCTCCGCAGCTTTTAATGGAATACACGAGGAGGAAAGATGTATGCTGGATCTTTCGCGCTTTACAGAGTACAAAAAGAACGTATTGGATAACTGTTCACAGGTCATCGTCGGCAAGGAGGATGTGATCACGCTGGTGCTGACCTGCTTCGTCTGCTCCGGCCACGTGCTTCTGGAGGACGTACCGGGTACCGGCAAGACCATGCTGCTGCGGGCGTTCGCGAAAACGGTCGGGGGAGATTTCAAGCGGATTCAGTTCACGCCAGATCTGCTGCCCTCGGATCTGACGGGGATCCATTTTTATAATCAGAAAACAGGCTCTTTTGAATTCCGGCCGGGCCCGATTCTGTCAAATATTGTCCTGGCGGATGAGATCAACCGGGCGACGCCCCGCACACAGTCCAGTCTCCTGGAGGCCATGGAGGAGCGGCAGGTGACTGTCGACGGTGTGACAATGCCGCTGCAGGAGCCTTTTATGGTGATGGCGACGCAGAATCCTCTGGAGTCCTATGGGACATTTCCGCTGCCGGAGGCGCAGATCGACCGCTTTTTCATGCGGCTTTCTCTGGGCTACATGACCCGGGAACAGGAGCTGCGTGTGCTTTCGCGTCCGTCGGTCGTGAATCTCCTGGCGGGACTGTCGCAGACCGTGACGGCTGAGGAGACGGCGTATGTCCGCTCTGCATACCGTGAAGTGAAGGTCTCTGACGAGGTAAAAGATTATCTGATGGATATCATAGAGGGGACCCGCGGGGAGAGCGCCTTTGTGAACGGCGTCTCGACGCGCGGGGCGCTGGCATTGTATCAGGCATCTCAGGCGTATGCAGCGCTGAGCGGGAGGACGTATGTCCTGCCGGAGGATGTAAAATATCTGGCTCCCTTTGTGTTGTCCCATCGGCTGGGAGCAGGCGGCAAAAGCGGCGCGAAATCCGGAAATTTTCTGAATCGTATTCTGGAGAGGACCCGGGTTCCTCTGGAAGAGCTGCCATGATTCTTCTTCTGATTGCAGTCATCCTGCTTGCCGTCGTATTTCAGTCCTCTGTCCGGCGCCGCGGGCTGCGGGGGCTGGAGGTGGAGCTTTCTTTTCCACAGGCGCTGGTCGAACAGGAGACGTCCTTTGAGCTGACACTGGAACTGATCAATCGCCGCAGAGTTTTTTTCCCGTTCTTAAGGATTTCCGTTCGTCTTCCGGAGGGACTGGTGGCAGACGTTGAGGAAAAACAGCTGCGTACGGACGTTCTGGGGCGGCAATTGATTTCCATTTCTACCTGGCTTGGTCCCAGACAGCGATTCTTCCGGTCAATTCATCTGAAAGCCGTCCGACGGGGACGATTCCTGGTGGAAGACGTGACGGTTTATGGCGGAGATTATCTCGGAATCTCGGAGGAGGGGGAGCGGTTTTCCCGTTTCCTGGAAGTCGTTGCCATTCCCCGGCAGGCAGAGGGCAGGGAAATCGAACAGATCGCAGGAGGTTTTCCCGGAGATATTTCCGTCAACCGGTTTTTATATGAGGATCCCGTGCTGACGGTCGGCTACCGGGACTATACGGGGCGGGAGCCGATGAAAATGCTTGCCTGGACGCAGATCGCCCGCACCGGCCGGTTGATGGTGAAACAGTATGATTATACGCTGGAGACTTCCGTGATGGTCGTCCTGAACATGGAATGCCGATCACAGGAGGCGAAGAGAAAATCAATGATCGAGGCTGCTTATCGCATTGCCCGCAGTGTCTGCGAGCAGCTGGAGGAGCAGGGCGTTCAGTATTCCTTCCATACAAATGCTGTGACAGCAGGCGATTTCGCTTCCTGGCAGTCCGTGGGAGAGGGGCTGGGGGAGCATCATCTGGCACACATTCTCGAGGGACTGGGACGCGGTCTGGACCAGACGGTGATTACTTGCGAAGTCCTGCTGGAACGAGCTATCCGAAGCTCGGACAGCACTCGGGGGCTGATGTTTATCACGCCGGAGGAGGACCCGGAGGCTCTGCATCTGGCGGTTGCCTGGGCGGAGCGGGCGGGCGTGCGCCTGTGGACCGCGACCGGGCAGGAGGAGTCTGTATGCTGACCCTTGTATTACTCAAATCTTTGTCCGACCCGGGATTTTACTATGCCTTTGCCGGCTTCTTTGCTCTGCTGGCCGGTGCAAAGCACCGTTTCTTCTGGCCTGCCTGGGCCTGCAGGCGCTGGCCGGGACTTTGAGCTTCCCGCTTCGGAATCGGGGAACTCTTCGGTTTCTGCCGATTGTCCTTCTGTCTGTCATCTTTTTCCTACCGGATGGTGGATTTCCGAGGTGTCTTGCCGCCCTGACGCCTGCGGTTTATACGATCTATCTGACGACGAAAAAGCTGTATCTGCCGGACTGGTCGGCGCAGGTCGATCTCTTCCAGATTTTCTGGAAGGTGCTGCTGGGGTTTTGTGCGCTGGCTTTACTTGTGGGCTGCGGGACGCAGCTGGCTGCGATCACGA
>JAJQCL010000117.1:6904-7500 GCA_021202715.1 Lachnospiraceae bacterium | reverse complement strand
CTTTGTGAAGGAACTGATCCCCTCCTACAACAACGGACACGCGGTGGTGATGAAATACTACGAGAAGACGCCTCTTCCCGTGGGACGCCAGCAGATCCGCGAACTGCGCCGCATGTTCGAGTAACCGTATGAATATGGCATTTGACGCGCCGGAATAAACCGTTCCGACGCGTTTTTTTACACTTAAAACGAGGTTTATTGACGGAAAAACAAAAGAAGATTATGATAATGGCATGACAAATATAGATTTTATATTTCGTCATACAAATTAAAACAGGAAACGGAGGAAAGAAGTATGAAGAAGATCAGACGGATTTTGGCAGCTCTGCTCGTTCTGACCATGGTGGCGGCCCTGGCGGGCTGCGGGAGCTCGAGTTCCGGCTCCAGTGATACCACCGCCGCGGAGACGGAAGCCGCGACGACGGCCGCGGATACGGAGGAAGCAGAGGGAGAGGACACAACCGCGGCGGCAGAAGCGTCCGGGACGCAGAGCATTGATACGTCCGGCGTTGACCGCGGCAGCGAGTTCATCACCGTTGCGACCGGCCCTACCAGCGGCATTTATTTCCCGATCGGCGGTGCATTTGCGGAAGCTC
>JAJQCL010000117.1:0-6894 GCA_021202715.1 Lachnospiraceae bacterium | reverse complement strand
GCGGGCTACACCACCAGCGCACAGGCCACCGGCGCTTCGGCGGAGAACATCAGCATGATCCTGAACGGTGAGGCGGAGATCGCCATCGCCATGCAGGATTCCGTCATGCAGGCCTATGAGGGCGTGGACGCCTACGAGGGCGAAGAGCCTGCCACGAACCTGCGGGCTCTCATGAGACTGTGGCCCAATTACGTGCAGCTGGTCACTCTGGCTGACAGCGGCATCGAGAGTGTTGAGGATCTGAAGGGCAAGAAGGTCGGCGTGGGAGCCGCCAACTCCGGTGTGGAGATCAACGCCCGTGCCATCTATGCCGCCTACGGCATGACCTATGAAGACAGTGATGTGGATTACCTCTCCTATGGCGAGGCCATCGAGCAGATGAAGAATGGCCAGTGTGACGCCGCTTTTGTTACGTCCGGTATCCCCAACGCCACGGTCACTGAGCTGGCGACCAGCTACGACATGGTTATCGTTCCCATCGACGGCGAGGGCCGTGACAACCTGCTGAACACCTATTCCTACTATGCAGCGACGACCATCCCGGCCGGCACCTACAACAACGAGGAAGATGTGGAGACCGTCTTCGTTTACAACATTATGCTGGTCAACGAGGAACTCGATGATGCGCTGGTCTATGATATGCTGGATGCGATCTTTGAGAACATTGATACCATCAAGGCTTCTCACAACACGGCGGATGCAAACATCGATATCACCTTCGGTGTGAGTGATGTGGCGATCCCTCTGCACGACGGCGCAGCGGCCTGGTGGCAGGATCAGGGTTACGAGACACCCAACAACTAACCGGTACATATGAAACGCTTCCGGTCGAAGAAACCGCGCGGCAGAGGCGTGCTGACTGCTCTGCTCCTGGTCCTGCTGTTGAGTGCGCAGACCGTGTACGCAGTTCGAAGAACACATCCCGTGCTGACAATCACCGGGCAGGTGGATGGCGAGGAATACCTCGCCGTCCCCGTCAGCCCCGGAGACGAGTTGTCTTTCGGCTGGGAGCACTCTTTTGAGCATGTGACCTGGAATGAATACTATACGATCCTGTCTGATGGGACTTTGAAGCTGACATCCATCGCGGTCGGCGGCTTTGGAGCCGGGATCCCGGCCGAGATGGATTGTACCTACCGGTATGAGGATGGGCTGATCTACATGGAGGACATTGAGAACAGCGAGTTCCCGGAGATTCGTTGGATCCACTCTCAGACACAGGTGATCTTCATCGCCGTGAACGGAGAGATCATCGCCGAAGGGGCGGACCTTCCTCAGCGGGCCAGACTTCTGCTGAAGGTCACATACTGAAAAGAGTTCGAGGGAAATACAGGAAATCACGAAAAGGAGGCTGAGAAATATGGCAGAAGAGAAGAAAAATGTGAATACGCAGGAAGTCGTCCAGAACGCCGAAGAGGTTCTGGAGGAGTTCGACCGGGAATCCCGGACGCGCGCTTTTGTCAGCCCCATGATGGAAAAGGTCTTTAACATCGTGGCATTGCTGGTTACTTTGTATCATCTGGCGTACGCTGCGGGGCTGTTCATGCCGGTGACACTGCGGCATCGCTCCATCCATGTAGGGCTGGTGCTGGCCATGGCCTTCGCCATGTATCCGGCCACGAAAAAATCAACCAAAAAAACGATCCCCTGGTACGATTACATCCTGATCGGCCTGTCACTCATGGTTCCCATCTATATGTGGATCAACTATCAGGCGATCATCGATCGGGCCGGCAGTGCCAGCCAGCCGGATGTCATCGTGGGAACGATCCTGGTGCTTCTGGTTCTGGAGGCGGCTCGGCGCGTCAGCGGCGCGACGCTGCCGATCCTGGGCATCATCTTCATGATCTACTCTCTGATGGGTACGAAAAATGGTCTGATTCCGGTTGATTTTCCCGGCCTGTTCCGTCACAGAGGGTATACCTGGACGAAGCTCATCGGGCATTTGTTTGCCAATACAGAGGGCATATACGGAACGTCCGTCAATGTATCGTCGACCTACATTTTCCTGTTCATCACCTTTGGTGAAATCATGAACAAATGTGGTATGGGTCAGTTCTTCAACGACATCGCCAACGCGCTGGCCGGCAGCAGTAAGGGCGGCCCGGCGAAGGTGTCTGTGCTGGCTTCGGGCTTTCTGGGAAGCATCAACGGCTCCGCCATTGCCAACGTGGTGACGACCGGAACCTTTACCATCCCGTTGATGAAGAAGACCGGCTATTCAAAGGAATTTGCCGGCGCTGTAGAGGCAACGGCTTCCGTGGGAGGTCAGATCCTGCCGCCGATCATGGGCGCTGCGGCCTTCGTCATGGCCGAGACACTGGGCGTTCAGTACGGCGAAGTTATCATCGCGGCGGTCGTGCCGGCCCTGATCTACTATGTGGGCATTCTGATTCAGATCCAGATGCGGGCCTCCAAGGATAACCTCAACGGAATCCCCAAGGATCAGTGCCCGAAGGTGGGGGACGTCATGAAGCGTTCCGGCCACCTGCTGATCCCCATCGTGTTCCTGATCTACATGCTGTTCTTCAGCGGTAAGACAGTCATCTTCAGTGCCTTTGTTACGATTCTCTTCACGATTGTTGTGGCGGAGCTCCGTCCCAGCAGCCGGATGAGTCTGAAGGACATTGCCGAGGCGCTCATCGCTTCCGCGAAATCCACCGTCTCCGTGGCGGTGGCCTGTGCTTCCGTTGGTATCATCATCGGCGTGTGCAGCCTGACCGGTTTCGCTTTGAACATGGCCAGTGCCATCATCGCCCTGGGCGGCAAGAACCTGATGCTGACACTGCTGTTCACCATGGTGACCTGTATGATCCTGGGCATGGGCCTTCCGAGCATCCCGTCCTATCTGATCACCGCCACCATCGCGGCTCCGGCGCTGATCCAGCTGGGAATCCCGGATATGGCGGCGCATATGTTCTGCTTCTATTTCGCAATGTTCGCCAACCTGACGCCCCCTGTGGCGCTGGCCGCGTTCGCCGCGGCGGGCCTCTCCGGCGGCAACCCGATGAAGACCGGTTTCCAGTCGGTGAAGCTGGCGCTGGCCGGGTTTATCGTTCCATACATGTTTGTATATAATAATGAACTGCTTCTCATGAACGTCACACTGATCTCCGGCGTTCAGGTGGTCATTACTTCTCTGATTGGTGTTTTTCTGATCAGCGGCGCCTGCGAGGGGTATCTCTATAAGAAGATTCCGGTTGTTTTACGCGTGGTCATGTTTGCCGGAGCCCTGCTGCTCATCGACAGTCAACTGTATACGGATGTGATCGGCATTGTAATTTTTGCAGCTGTGCTTGTCATTCAGAAGGGGATGGCGGGGAAGAAACCGGCGGCCGCGTAGAAAAGCCGCAGCTCGATATTTTTTTAAATAATCTGAAGGGCGGAAAAACACGGACCGGGTCAATATGCACTGCCGTGAATTTCGACCATGACGTCACAGGATGCGAGGAATATAGATGCTTCGCATCCTGTTTTAAAATACCTTTTGCCGCCCACATCATTGTATGGTAAAATGGAACCCGTCAGGAAGCAGGGAGGCGCGGCAAACATGGAAGCAAAATGGGTTCTGGAGGCAAAGCGGGCGGATTTCTATGGCCTGGCAAAGAAGTTCGGCATCGATCCCGTCACTGTGCGTCTTATGGTGAACCGGGGGATCAATACAGAAGAAAAAATAGAGAAATATCTCCATGCAGGCCGGGAGGATGAATATTCTCCCTATGAGATGCGGGGCGCGGAGGAGGCCGCGGAACGTCTGCTTGCGTCCATCCGCCGGAGGGAACGGATTCTCATCGCCACGGATTTTGATGTGGATGGCATCTTCTCCGGAGAGATCCTGCTCACGGCGATCCGGGAGGCCGGCGGTGAGGCCGTCGTGCGGGCGCCCCATCGGACACGGGAAGGCTATGGCGTCAATGTGGCGATGGTGGAATGCGCCTGCAGCGAGGGCATTTCCACGATGATCACCTGTGACAACGGCATCGCTGCCTTTGATGCGGTGGAGCGGGCCAAGCAGCTGGGAATGCAGGTGATTGTCACAGATCATCACGCCTGCCCGTATAGGGAGACAGCATCGGGGACGGAAATTCTGCTCCCGCAGGCAGATGTGATTGTCAATCCGCACCAGCCCGGAGAGACCTATCCATTTCATGGACTTTGCGGCGCAGGCGTGGCGTATAAGGTCGCAGAGATCCTGTATGAGAAATGCGGCCTTGCGCGGGAGGGCAGCGACCGGCTTCTGGAATATGTGGCGGTCGCCACGGTGGCGGATGTCATGGATCTGACAGATGAGAACCGGATCTTTGTCCGGGAGGGTCTGCGGCGGCTGCAGCATACGGAAAATCCCGGCCTGCGGGCCCTGATCCGGGCCTGCGGCCTGGAGGGAAAACAGCTAACTGCTTACCATATCGGTTTCATCCTGGGACCCTGCTTTAATTCAGCGGGGCGCCTGGATACGGCGGAGAAGGCTTTCGCCCTTCTCGCCGCGGGAGAGGAGGAAGCGGGTCCTCTGGCAGAGTCTCTGCGTGAAATGAATGAATCCCGGAAGCAGCTGACCGCGCAGGGCGTGGAAGAGGCCTGCGCCTGGGTCGAGGAGAGAAAGAAGCTGGAAGATATCCTGGTGATTCCGCTGCAGGACTGCCATGAGAGCATTGCCGGGATCGTGGCCGGACGGGTGCGGGAACGTTATCATCATCCGACAATCGTTCTGACCCGGGGCGAACATGGCTGGAAGGGCTCCGGACGTTCCATTGAAGCCTGGGATATGTTTCGCGGCCTGTCGGCCTGCCGCGATCTGTTGACACGCTTTGGAGGGCACCCCATGGCGGCGGGGCTTTCTCTTGAAGAAGAGAATATTGACGTCCTGCGTCAGCGTGTGAATGAGAATACCGGTTTGACAGAGAAGGACTTTGTTCCTATAATAAGGATAGATGTCGCCATGCCGTTGGAGTACATATCGGAAAAGCTGATTCAGGAATTCAGCCTTCTGGAGCCCTTTGGAAAAGGAAATCCAAAGCCGCTTTTTGCTGAGAACTGGTTTGCCATCCGCAGTGCGCGCATCCTGGGCAAAAACCGCAATGTTCTGAAGATGTGTGTGGAAAATCGCGCGGGAACCCGGATGGATGCGGTGTATTTCGGGGATATCCCTTTGTTCGAGGAGCGGGTACGGGAGCGGTTCGGAGAGACAGAGCTTCAGAAGCTGTATCGGGGTGAACCAAATGCGGTTTGTCTGTCTCTGGCTTACTATCCGGAGGTCGATGAGTACATGGGGCGGAAGAGCTTGCAGATTGTGGTGTCACAGATGCGCTGACGGATGCGCGGCGTGGAGGAAGAAAGGAGTCGAAGAGACGATGAAGAAGCTGGAAGAGTACGTGGTGAGTATTCCGGATTTTCCGGAGGAGGGAGTTATTTTCCGGGATGTGACGAGTATCCTGCAGGATCCGGAGGGACTGCAGCTGGCGATTGACAGTCTGGACGCGATGCTGGAAGGGCTGGATTTTGATGTGGTCGTCGGTCCGGAATCGCGGGGATTTATTTTCGGGATGCCGGTTGCTTATAATATGAAGAAATCCTTTGTTCCCATTCGCAAAAAGGGCAAGCTGCCCAGGGAGACCATTTCCCAGGAATATGCACTGGAATATGGCACCGCCGTGATCGAAATGCACCGGGATGCCATCAGGCCGGGCCAGAAGGTTGTCATCGTGGATGATCTGATCGCCACCGGCGGTACGACCGAGGCGATGATCCGTATGGTTGAGAAGCTCGGAGGACAGGTCGTGAAGGTCTGCTTTGTGATGGAGCTGGCCGGTTTGAAGGGCCGCGAAAAGCTGGCGGGCTATGACGTGGAAAGCGCCATTATCTATGAGGGAAAGTAAAGCATGATCACCAGCACATCCAACCGCCGTGTGCGCGAGCTGCGGGCGTTGGCGGCCCGGCCCCGGGAACGCCGGGAGACGGGGCTGTTTCTGGCGGAGGGACGTCGGCTCGTGGAGGAGGCACCGGAGGAACTTCTCGAGGCAGTCTACTGTTCGGAATCCTTCGCGGCCCGGCCGGAGCATGAAGGTCTTATCCAGCGGCTGCAGCCGGAAATGATGGCGGATCCTGTTTTTTCGGCCGTCTCGGAGACACAGACACCGCAGGGGATTCTGGCGGTGGTTCGTCAGCGGCGCTGGGAGCTTTCCGATCTGACACGGGACGGGAGACCTCTCCTGCTCCTGGAGTCGATTCAGGACCCTGGGAATCTGGGAACCATGCTCCGCACCGGAGAGGGAGCGGGCCTCGGCGGCATCATCGCAAATCGGGAGACAGTCGATCTCTATAATCCCAAGACGGTGCGAGCGACCATGGGGTCTGTCTACCGTGTTCCGTTTTGGGTCAGCGGGGATCTTCTGGAAACGCTGAGGCAGATTCAGGCGATGGGATATCGGGTCTATGCGGCGCATCTGCGAGGCGCCCGCGATTATACGGAAGAAGACTATACCGGTCCCTGCGCGTTTCTTATCGGAAACGAAGGGAACGGTCTCACCGACGCGACCGCCGCACGGGCGGATGCCGCCATCCGAATTCCCATGGAAGGACGTGTCGAGTCCCTGAATGCGGCCATCGCCGCCACGCTTCTGGTCTATGAGGCCAGAAGGCAGAGAAATCTCCCCGACGGAGGGATGATCACGCAGCATGAATAAAGAGTGAAAAAATGGGATCGCCCCGTAATGTGTCAGACATGTTACGGGACGATTTCATTTGTTACGATAAAAAATCGGAATTGTTTTAGGGAACGCAAAAAAGCAAAAGGCCCAAAATGGGATAAAAATGGGGGATGAAAGTCGAATTCCAAACAAAATTCAGCTTTTGGTGGGAGACTGTTGACAAAAGGTATTAACTGTGCTATATTATTTG
>JAJQCL010000056.1 GCA_021202715.1 Lachnospiraceae bacterium | reverse complement strand
CACGTATGCTTGTGAAGGGAAGTCATCCATGATATACTATTAATATATTGTCTCTTTCAAGAGGCAAACTGACACTATAAGGAAAAGGCAGCACCATGACAATCACCATTCAAAAAAGAACCAGCCTTTCAGAAAAGGCTTATAACGAACTGAAAAATGCTTTGGTCAGCGGCGAGATTGAGGGCGGAGAAATCCTCAGCGAGAATCAGCTGGCTAAAGGACTTGGCATGAGCCGTACACCGGTTCATGAGGCACTGCGTGCCCTCGCCAGCGAAGGCTTCGTGGAAATTCGCGACGGCGTCGGCGTCTATGTCCGCCCTCTCTCTTCAAAGGATGCCCACGATCTCTTCGAAGTACGCTGCCTGCTGGAACTGCAAGCTGTTCAGACATCTGTCTATCGCATCAGCGATGCGGAAATCGACGATCTAGAGCGTCGTTTCCGTGTCCTGCTGAGAACCTGTGAGGACGATGCAGCCTATCCGCTGACAGAGTTTTCTCATCTCGACTGGGAACTGCACGATCTGCTGGTACAGCGCTGCACCAATCGATATATTCGAAGCATTATGGACAGTAATGCAGCCAATATGCGCCGCTATCAGTACCTCTCCTTCGAAGCCCTTCACGATATTCGCGAAAGTACCTCGCAACATCTGAAAATTCTGGAAGCTCTGCGCCGACGTGACCTTGATCAGCTGACACAGATCCTCTCTGAACATCTGGCCTGGGCGGCTGATTTTCTGCAGAAGAAAAATAAATAGAAACGCCCCCCGAACTGTGTTATCACACGGTTCAGGGGTATTCATCTATTTTCCCCTTTTTCAAGAAAAACAATCAAAATGATGGTTTTTCCCTTACTTTTCACCATCATTTTGATTGTTTCTGCTTTCGTCCGTTTTATGCTTTCTGCGCCGTCTCACTGATGCTCCGGCATCACCCGGATCCTCGCCGCGATCAGCTCTCCCTCCGCTCCCGCAGGAATCCGGCAGGCGGCCACCTCCTCCCCGCTCTTGAGAAGAAGCATCTCTCCGGCCTGAAGGACTTCCTTTCCGTCCGGAAACAGCGCCAGCGGCCCTCCCTCGGAGAGGAAGAGTGCCAGACAGGTTCCCGCAGGCATCGTCTCCTCTGTGCCAAACAATTCACAGGCCGGCATTTCCTCATTCACCTCCGCCAGCGACAGGCAGCGCAGGCTTCCCTCAGCGCGTCCCTTCCGCAGCATCAGGTTGAAGTCCGTGACCCGTCCCCGGCTCTCTGTGCGGCTGCCCCCGTCAAAAGCGACAGCACGTCCCGGCCTCAGCTCATACCAGGCGTCCTCGTCATGGCGCAGCCACAGCGTTCCCTTCCGCAGTGCCAGCAGGCGGTTGTAATCCGGCAGCTCAGTGAAGACACTCTCTTCGTCCTCTACTACCGCCGTCGACAGCCGCCAGTCAAAGTCCCGCCCGACATACGTGGCTCCTTCCGGTGCAATCGCCAGCTCCGTCGTCGTTCCGCCCGACCAGTTTACGGTCCGCTGGTCTTCCAGATGAATCCATCTCATAGGAATCGCCCCATTACCCTTTCAGCCGTGCCGCGAAATCAGCCATGGCCTCAGAGATATGTATCTGCTGGGGACATACGGCCTCACAGCTGCCGCAGCCCAGACAGGAACCGGGACGCTTCTCCTCGGGCAATGTGCTGACATACATCGCGGGGATGAATCCGCCGCCGGTGAAACGGTGCTCGTTGTAGACGTTCAACAGTTCGGGAATCGGCAGTCCCTGCGGACAGTGGCTGACGCAGTAATGACAGGCTGTGCAGGGCACCGTAATGTTCCGGGTCATGCCGTCGGCGACATCCAGCAGAGTGTTCATTTCCTCCCCGTTCAGCGGCCGCGCCTCCTCGTATATAGCAATGTTCTCCTTCATCTGCTGCAGATCCGACATACCGGAGAGGGTAACGCAGACCTGATGCAGAGACTGAAGGAAGCGGAAGGCCCAGGCCGGAACGCTTTCTTCCGGGCGCAGCGCGGTAAGACGCGCCGCCTCCTCCGGCTTCAGGGACGCCAGACGGCCGCCGCGCAGCGGCTCCATGACCCACACCGGGATCCCGTACTCTTCCAGCAATTCGACCTTCTCTTTGGCGTTCTGGAAGGTCCAGTCCAGATAGTTGATCTGCAGCTGGCAGAATTCCATGTCCTTCCCGTATTTCTCCAGGAATCGCCGCATCACGGGCAGAGCGCCGTGCGCGGAGAATCCCAGATGGCGGATCCGCCCGTTCTCCTTCTGCTTCATCAGATAAGCATAGATCCCGTGGCTCTCATCCAGGTACTCGTCAATGTTCATCTCGCAGACATTGTGGAAGAGATAGAAATCAAAATAGTCCACCTGACATTTCTCCAGCTGCTTTTCAAAGATCTCCTCGACCTTATCCATGTTGGAAAGATCATAGCCGGGGAACTTCGAGGCCAGATAGAACTGCTCCCGGGGGTATTTCTTCAGGCAGCGGCCGATGACCGGCTCTGAATTCCCTCCGTGATAGCCCCAGGCGGTATCATAGTAGTTCACGCCGTGGGACATGGCGTAATCCACCATCTCCTGCGTGGCCGGTTCGTCCACCCGGGCGTCATCCCCGTCGATCGTGGGGAAACGCATCGTGCCAAATCCCAGAGCGGACAGTTTCAGATCCTGAAAATCGTTGTAGATCATAGCAGTCTTTTTCCTCCTGATAAAAAGATATGTTTTTCCAACGCCAGCTTATTCTAACACATAAAGTCAGGTTCAGGTCAACCTTCTTTTTCCCGGATCAATCCCTCCGCCCTTCCACGCAGATCCAGCTCGTTCCCTCCTTCGTATGAACGACGGTCTCAGAAAATCCGGCTCTCTCGAAGAGCTGACGAAATTCCTCCTTCGTCGGATTAAAGAGCTGATATTCCGCCGCCATCTCCTCGGTGGCGGGGGACAGCGCCCCGTTCTGGTAGATATCCGCCACGAGGAAGAAACGCCCGCCGGGAGCGAGGACACGCCGCACCTCCCGCAGGTTCTCCTGCGGATCGGGCCAGAAATAAAAGCTTTCCACCGTGATGATCTTATCAAAGCTTCCGTCTTCGAAGGGCAGGTTCTCCACCGAGGCCTCCCGGATCTCCATACGTCCGGCGGCGATCGCTTCGGCGTTGGTCTCCCGTGAAAGCGCCACCGACACCGGCGAATAGTCCACACCCGTCAGATGTCCGTCCGGCACCTGCTCCGCCATGCGGCACAGCGTCGCGCCGCCCCCGCAGCCGATATCCTGGACGCGATCCGCCACGGCGAACTGCCAGAGACTGAGCGCCCAGCCGGTCACCTCCCAGTGACTCTCATTCATCCGCCGCAGCATCTCCGTGCCTGCGTCTCCCTGCGGCTTTCTCGGATTCCCCTGCCGCGTAACTGACTCTGCCGATTCCCGCTCTGCCATTGCCATTACCTCCTGAATTCGTACATTCTTCTCTGTTTCAATGATACCACGGCACCTCTTTTGATTCAATGCAGATATTATCGCGATACACTGCACCGCTCTCCAACAATCTTTCGGATACCTTTCTTTACAGCTCGTACTCAGATGTTTTATAGTCGATTTGGAAGTAATCCAGATATACCTTGAATCGGTCCTGCGCAGCCAGGCAGGTATCCCGAAGATAACCCTTTTCGTCCGGCCAGTTGGACAGACCGCGATAATAGAACATTTTCAAATCATCCTCGATGATAAAAGGTACGATCTCATTACGCAGACATTCCTTAAACATAATCAGCCGACCAACACGACCATTCCCGTCTTGAAAAGGGTGGATGCTTTCAAAACGATAATGGAAATCCAGAATTTCATCCAGAGACTTCGCTCTCACAGCATTGTAACCAGATAAAAGCTCCTGCATGGCCTCAGAAACTTTCTCCGGAGCGCAGGTTCCCTTGCCGGCAACCTCATTGGGGAGCCGCTTATAATCGCCAACTGCAAACCAGTCCCTGCGGCTGTCACTGGTGCCGGACTTCAACATAAAGTGAAGCTGCTTAATCATCTTTTCAGACAACATAAGACGAGCCTGATCAATCATCGTATCGATACAGCGGAAATGATTTACAGTCTCCACAATATCGTCCACATTCAGGTTGCCTTCTTCTGAGCCAACGGTATTCGTCTCATAGATGTATCGGGTCTGATCGTGTGTCAGCCTGCTTCCTTCTATGTGGTTAGAGTTATAGGTCAGGTCAATTTGGATTTTGTGGTAAATGCCTCCCTTTACCTTGCTTTGCTTTTCGCTTTTCAAACGATCCGTCAGCGTTTTGGGCTTACTCGTATGGACATTTGATCTTAAGGGCTTTTCGGCGGTATCAGGAATGTTCCATGTTTTTCCTGTCAGGAATGCACCTGGGACTCGCCCCCTGGCACAGTAATTCCGCACGCTTCTTTCGGACATGTTCCACTTCTTCGCCACTTCAGTAACAGAAAGATAGTTCATTCCCCTCACCTCACTCCAGGGTATAGTATATCACATTATCGGCAAGATTACAGCAGAAATACAGCCGTAGATTGCGGAGATTTTTGCCGTTATCGGCAATACTCAGCAAGAAAGCCACTGTGATCCCAAATCGTACATGAGGGATCACAATGGCTTTCAATGAAGATCTTGTTTTTACTCAGCAACCGCCAGAAAAGTCTTCTGTCTTCTCAGACCACCCAGCAGTCCTCCTCCGTCAGAGTCCGCGAAAAGAGCCTGCCGCGGTTCGCCTCGTCCTTCGCCTGCTGGCACTTGAAGATCATCGTATTTCCTTCCTTCCCGAGGATCTCCACCTTCCCGTTGACATTGGACATGGCATAGCGGAAGCATTTGGCATTCCCGTCGAGCTGCCGTTTGGCGCCTTCCACGATATCGTACGCCCGCAGAAGCGGCACCTGGAACTGATTCTTTACGCCGGAAACAGGCCGACACTGGAACAGGTAGTAGGGAACGATTCCCGCCGCGCTGAGCCTTTTAAACAGCTCAGCCAACGTATCGGAGTCGCTGTTCACACCGTTCAGAAGCACTGACTGGTTCTTCACGACCACACCGCGCTGTCTCAGCATTTTCACTGCCTTCACGGACGCAGGCATCAGCTCCCGGGGATGGTTGAACTGCGTGATCACATACAGCTGCTTCTTCTCCCCATAGCGCTCAAACATCTGCAGCAGCTCCGGATCCTCCGAGATCCGCTGCGGCAGCACCACAGGGATCTTGGTTCCGAAACGGATGTAATTCAGATGATCGATGGAAGTCAGCGCGGCCAGGTATCGCTCCAGCTTCGCGTTGTCCATCATCAGCGAATCTCCGCCGGAAACCAGGACATTGGTGATCTCCTGATGATCCTTAATATAGGAAAAAATGGCATCGAGATCCTCCGCGATCTCCGTATTCTTTGTTCCCACCATCCGCTTGCGGAAGCAATAGCGGCAGTACATGGCACACTGATTTGTGGAAAGGATCAGAACGGTCTGAGGGTATTTATGCTGCATACCCTGCATAACCGTGTTGGAATTCTCCCCGCTGGTATCGAATGTCCCGCCCCGGGCCATCTCCCCGACGGAGGGAACGCTCATCCTGCGAATCGGATCGCCGGGATCCTCCGGGTCGATCAACGACAGATAATAATCCGGAATCGACATGGGATAGCGGTCGGCAACCGCGCGAACCTCCTTCGTTTCAAGGGAAATATGCCGACTCAATTCATCAACCGATGTGATGGTGCTGTCCGGATTGATTTTGTATGTCATAAACCTCACTCCTCCTTTAAAATAGCTACGGAGAGCATCCCCCACATGGCTTTCCGAACGATGACGAACGACAAAAATCTTTCCCGCTCACAATATCCCTGCATCCGCGAATATACGCCTCCGGCCTGCCCGCCCTGCGCACAGATGCAAGAAACCCGGAGCGACAAAAAAGGATTTGTCTCCCCGGATCTCTTCTATCATACCACAAATTTTCTTTCAAAAAAGAAAGTTTTTATTTTAAAATTATTAAATTTTAGGAAAATTCTGTCGGCATCACTCTTTACGCGTCAATTCACCCCGCACACTTCCGCGCATCCGGTCTGTCAGTGCAGAAAAGGTCTTCACATCCTCATCACTCAGATCACGAAAACAAACTGCCCGGAAGATCTTCAGCGCGCCCCCGGCCTGTTCTGCATACACCTGTCCCTTCTCGAGCAGTTCCACCAGAATGACACCATCGGTATCTGTCCGTATTTCGATATAATCTCCCCGCTTCAGACGTCCCAGCGCCCGCGCTGTCCTCGAGACTGTCAGGCCAAGAATCTCTGCGATTTCACGCTGCCCCTCATAGCGCCGCACCCTCTCGAAAAGAAGAAGCAAAGCGTTCTCCTCCGGTGTCAGAGGGTCTTCCTCCTCTCCGGGACACAGGTGTTCCTCCAGCAGTCGGCGGCTGTCGTACAAATCTGCCCACAAACCGCCCTTCTCATGAAGAACTTTCTGCGTCTGTTCACTGAGTTCCGGATCGGTTTTCTTCCGTCCAACCGGCAGCGTCGGCATCACAAAGCCGTCCCGGGCTGCGCTGAGCAGAAAATACCGCACCTTTCCCTTCACGTCCTCATAGCTGTCCTCGTAAACATCCCGGTAGAAGGCGCTGTAATAGTCGAATACTGTGATCTTCATCCGGATGGTATTGCTGAGGCTCGCCCCCTGGGAGACCAGACTGTTCTTCCTCTTAAAATAATAGTACACCGGCGTCTGAATCGCGTAAAAGCTCTCCGCATAGCGAATATACTCCAGGTTAAAGAGAAAATCCTCACACCAGCTGATCTCGTCGTCCATGCGCAGATGATATCTTTCTATGATCGAGCGTCGGAACAGTTTATTCCATAGTACACCGTAATAAAAATCCGCCGGGTTCTCGATCATATGCGCAGCGAACTCCATGCGGGTCATCACCTCATCCTCATCAATATCCCCCTTCTGGGACATTCGGCTTCCCGCCACCCGGTAAAAATCCGCGATCACCAGATCACAGCTTTGCTCCTGCGCCGCACTCACCAGCTGTCTCGTAGCATCCACCGGCAGCCAGTCATCGCTGTCCGCGAACTGGATGTACTCACCGCGCGCCAGATCAAGTCCCCGGTTCCGGCTCGCCGAGACCCCGGCATTTTCCTGATGGATCACCCGGACTCTGGGATCCTGCCGCTGATATTCATCCAGAATGCTCTCCGATCCGTCGGTACTCCCATCGTCAATGAACAGGATCTCCAGGTTCTCGTAGTCCTGCCCGATCAGGCTGTCCGCGCACCGCCGCAGGTATTTCTTTATATTATAAACAGGTACAATAATACTCACCAGTGGTGCCATGATCTGTCTCTCCTTCCTGCGCCTATATAAAAACCGGCCTTCCTTCGAAGACCGGTTCATATCGCAGGGGCAGTAAGAGTCGAACTCACATCGACGGTTTTGGAGACCGCTGTTCTACCATTGAACTATGCCCCTAAAGACCTGCTCGATTATGATAACACAAGGAAAAACATCTGTCAACCGAAACTTTCTGCCAGACCGGTTTCCGATGTTACTATTCACAGCTGAAATTTACAATCTCCTATAAGCACCCTGGCTTTTGCCA
>JAJQCL010000055.1:7309-7657 GCA_021202715.1 Lachnospiraceae bacterium | reverse complement strand
TCCCTTATCAGCAGTATATTTTCAGCAGTAAGACTTCTGTCGTCTCCTGGCTGGAATCGCTGGGCTATACCACCGCCGCCATGCACCCCTACTACAGCACCGGCTGGAACCGCGATAAGGTGTATCAGTATTTCGGCTTCGACACGATCCTCTTCAATACGGATTTTACCAATGCAACCATTATTCGCAAATACATCAGTGATGAGTCCTGCTTTGACAGGATCATTCAATTATATGAAGAAAAAGAAGAAGGAACGCCGCTCTTCTGCTTCACGGTCACAATGCAGAATCACAGCGGCTACAGCGACGACTATGACAATTTCGATGTAAACATCACGGCGGAGGGAG
>JAJQCL010000055.1:0-7299 GCA_021202715.1 Lachnospiraceae bacterium | reverse complement strand
CCTCCAATGCCCGCCTCAACCGCTATCTGTCTCTGATAAAGCTCTCTGATGAGGCGCTGGAGGAACTGATCGAATATTTCTCCGGGCAGGACGAGGAGACCATCATCGTCTTCTTCGGCGATCACCAGCCTAACGACATCGTCATCGAGACCATCTGGAACCTGCAGGGCAAGTCCAGCGATACACTCTCGGCGGAGGACGACGCGAAACGTTATCTGGTTCCCTACGTCATCTGGGCCAACTACGACATCGGGGAGAGCTCCGGGGAGGATACCAGCATCAACTTCCTGGCCACAAAGGTTCTGGAAGCCGCCGGCTTGCCGCTCTCGAGCTACCAGCAGTATCTCAGCGGGCTGTCCGAGGAGATCTCCATTATCTCCACCCAACGGCTGGCTGACAGCGAGGGAAATGATCTCTCCGAGGATGACGAGACGGTTTCCACGCTGCTGGAGGAATATAACCGTCTGCAATATTACCAGATGTATGACAATGATCTGATCGACGAATAGACGCACAAATCCCCTGACACACATCCATGCGTCAGGGGATTCTTTCACTCTTTCCCGGGGATCATCATGTCAGAGGATTCCTTCACTCTTTCCTGGATACCATCTCCTCTGCGTCCTTCTCCTCATCTGGATTCACGTGAACCATACAGTGCTTAACGTCTTCAAAGTTCCCTTCGATGGCATGATGCACCTTCTCCGCGATGCGATGCGTCTCCCGCAGCGTCTTCTCTCCGTCAGCGCAGATTTCCACATCCACATAAATCCGCGCGCCGAACATCCGCGTCCGCAGCAGATCGATGCCCAGCACACCATCCTGATTCAGGATCACCCGACGCATCTGCTCCATAATCTCATCTCCGCAGGATTCATCCGTCATCTTGCGCACCGCGTCCAGGAAAATGTCTGCCGCCGCTTTTAAAATGAAAACACAGATAACAAGACTGGCCGCCGGATCCAGGATCGGGTAGCCCAGACGAGCGCCCAGGATACCGATGAAGCTGCCCACGGAAGAAAGCGCATCCGAGCGATGGTGCCAGGCGTCCGCCATCATGGCGCCGGAATGGATCCGGTTTGCCGCGGCCCGTGTATACCAGTACATACCCTCCTTCACGGCGATGGAAATCACAGCCACAATCAGCGCCGTCAGACCAGGGATCTCGATCGTCAGATTCCCCCGCAGGCTCTCAGCGATTTTTTCCATGCCGCTGTAGCCGATCCCCACGCCTGTCACGCCCAAAAGCAATGCCAGGAGGATAGCCGCCACACATTCCAGCCGTTCATGACCGTACGGATGGTTTTTATCAGAAGCCCGACCGGAGAGCTTCACCCCGACCATCACCACCAGCGTGCTCAGCACATCCGAAGCTGAGTGAACACCGTCAGAGAGCATGGCGCCGGAATGGGCCAACACACCGGCTGCCAGTTTCAGCACCGACAGGAGCAGATTGACAAAGATCGTATTCACTGACACCCGCATGGCCAGCTGTTCATATTCCTTTTTATTCATCATGAAACCTCCCTGACAGGACAGTCAGAAAACCGTGCGAAGAACCGTTCTTCCAGATATGAACAAAAAAAGCACCTGTAGGAACAAACCCTGTCCCACAGACGCCTCAGTCATCTGTTGCTGTAAACAGCCCGGCTACGCACTCTCTGCTGCCTGATCCGTTTGTACTGTAGTAATATATGCAGCGCAAATAGATTTTCTCTTATCTTAGCCGTGTTTTTTGCGAATGTCAAGTAAAAAGTCTGGAAATTTCCAAAAAGTTGTGACTATTTTAAGTTTACAGCAGCTATCCCGGTTTTATGTGTCTTTGACTTTTTTGTTAAGTTTTCCTCTCCCGGATTGATGTGTCAAAAAAAAGTGTTATAATGGGACTGTGTATGCTTACACTGACTTACAGAAAGAGATATACCAATGAGAACAATCCGAAACATCTTATTTTCCGGTGCTGTCCTTGGACTTCTTCTCCTGCTCCCCCTTCCGTGCTGCGCCGCCGGAACGACCATCCGCGAGGGCGTCTATGCGCAGGGGATCTCACTGGGAGGAATGACCCGTGCGGAGGCGACCGAGGTCATCGACGCCTGGTTTCAGGAAATTGCCGGAGCTTCCTTCACCCTTATCTGTCTCGACGGGGTCAGCGAGACCGTCGCCGTCAGCGACTGGGATTTCACATGGGATACGGAGAGTGTCGTCGACGAAGCGCTCTCTCTGGGGAATGAAGGCTCCCTGATTCAGCGCTACAAGTCTCAGATGGACTTAAAATACGGCAATATTTATCTGGATGTATCCTACCAGATCTCCTCGGAGGCCGTGACAGAGACGCTGGAAACGCTGGGAGAGACTCATGACTTTCCCGCCGTTGACGCGGCCATGACACGGGAAAGCGGCAGCTTCATCATCACCACCACCGAATCAAACGGGATTGTCACCAATACGACGGCGACACTCTCCGCTATCCTCGAAGAATTTGCCGACAACCTCGGACAAAACATGTCCGTGGAAGTGGTCTCGCAGGAAGATACGCCCTCCGTCACCACAGCGGATCTGGAACAGATCGAAGACAGGCTGGGAACTTTCAGCACGACCTACAGCGACAGCACCTCAGGGCGCAAGACGAACATCCGCGTAGCCACAGAGTACCTGAACGGCACGGTCGTCATGCCCGGCGAATCCCTGTCCATCAGCGAAGCCATCAAGTCCCGCACCGAAGAAAATGTCTATGAGATGGCCTCCCAGTATTCCAACGGAGAATCGGAGCAGGCCGTCGGCGGCGGCGTCTGTCAGGTCTCCACGACCCTCTACAATGCGCTGCTGCGCGCAGAACTGCAGATCGATGAACGTCACTCACACTCCATGGTCGTCTCCTACGTCGATTACGGCGACGACGCAGCGATCGCCGAGGGCGTCAAGGATCTAGTCTTCACCAACAATCTGGATGATCCCATCTACATCTACGGGGTCGCTGACGGGAGTACCCTGTCCTTCTCCATCTACGGGGTAGAGACCCGCGCGGAAAACCGCACGGTGGAGTTTGAAGCGGAAACCATTTACCTGGAATGGCCCACGGAGAAGATCGAGGCCTATTCCAGCGAGTTAGCCACCGGCACTTCTGTCATCAGCGGGACCCTTCGCCCGGCGGTGACCGCTACCCTGACCAAGGTCGTCTACATCGACGGCGTGGAGACTGAGCGAACCCTGCTCCACACAGACTATTATTCCGCCTCCCAGCAGACGATCACCTACGGAACCGGCTGAGTCAGGGCTCTTCTTCCTCTTTCTCCAGCGCCTGCCGTACCACCGTGCAGGCGGCGCTGTGCGGGCAATCCGTAAAATCACAGTCCACGCTCTCCAGACTGTAATAGCCGTCTTTCACCCGGTACTCACAGGCAATCATGCGGCTCTCATTGTGTGTCTTGCAATATCCGGAGAAAAACTCTTCTATTATTTCCGCCATCTTCTTCTATTCATCCCCTTCTGCGCCGCCCTCCCGGGCATCCTGTGCCATCCAGGTCTTATAGCAATACTGCAGGATATCCTTCCGGGTAATGATCCCAATGAACATACGCCGATCGTCCACCACGGGCACAAAGTTCTGGGACATCGCGAGATTGAACATCCCCTCCACGGTCTCATTGATATACACCGGCATGTAATCCCGCTTCCGGCGCACATCGGTAATGGGAAAACGCTCTGCCTCCCGCAGATTCAGATTGTACTGATTCTTGATGGCCCACAGGAGATCCCCCTCTGTGATCGTGCCCACATAGCGTCCGTCCGCTGCCAGCACCGGAATGCAGGTAAAGCGGTGGTTCTCCATCTTCTCCAGTGCCTGCCGCAGTGTCATATCCTCTGTGATGCAGGCCACTTCACTCTTTGGTGTCAGGAAGAACAAAATATTCATGCGTCTCACTCCTTTTTCCGGAGGGCGAAAGCCTGTTTCCCCGGCCGTACCGTCGCCAGAAAAGTCCTCTCAGGCCTCCGCCGCCTCCCACAGCAGTTGTGTCATCTCTTCCATGGAACCGGCGATCCATGTGGCTCCCGCCGCCTCCAGTTCTCCGGGGTCGGCATAGCCCACATATGTACCCAGCGAATCGATGCCGAAGGCCTGCGCCCCCCAGACATCGTGACGGCGGTCTCCGATCATAAGGGTCTGTGATTTTTCCTTTTCCCCCAGACTCATTCTGCGGAAACCCTCTGCAATTACATCCACCTTTGCTGACCGTCTACCGTCTTGGCAGCTGCCCACGATCTCCTCGAACCACGGGGACAATCCATACATTTCCAGAACCTTCCGTGCCAGCGGTTCCGGCTTGGAGCTGGCAAGGGCAATCACGCCGCCGCGCGCACGAATTCCTGCCAATAGCTCCGGAGTGCCTGGGATCACCGCATTTTCAAACAATCCCACCACGTTGTATCGCTCCTGGTATTTTGCACGGGCCTGCATGGCCTTCTCCCGGTCAAATCCATAATATTCCTGAAAAGAATCCGCCAGAGGTGGACCGATGAAGCGCCGCAGATTCGCCGGGTCCTCCTCGTGAATGCCGAAATACTCCAGCGCATACTGCACGCTCTTCGTAATTCCCTCCTCCGGCTCGGTCAACGTCCCGTCCAGATCAAACAAAAAATAGTGATACTTCTTCATATGTTCCTCACAGCTGATAGCGAAGAAACTCCTCGCCGCTCTCCACATCCTTCCAGAGAAATGTTCCGTTCTCCACTGTCATGTAACCGTGTCGGCTCCCGTCCTTGGGCAGTGCGAGAGACCCGGGATTCATATATATGTATTCCTCCCGCGGCGCGCAGACCTGTACATGCGTGTGCCCGTGCAGCAGGATGTCGCCGCGCTGCAGCATCGGCAGCTGCTCCTCGTTGAACAAATGGCCATGTGTCACGAAGATCATGGTCTCTCCCCCTTCCCTGCGCGGCTGCGTCAGAATCGCGTAATCCGCCATGACCGGGAATTCCAGCACCATCTGATCGACCTCTGCATCACAGTTGCCGCGCACACAGAGAATCTCCCGCTTACGGGCGTTCATCATCGCCGTCACTTTTCGCGGATCATAGTCCCGCGGCAGATCATTCCGGGGGCCGTGATACAGCATATCTCCGAGAAAAATCAAACGATCCGCCTGCTCCGCATCATAGACTTCCCACAGCTTCTGTGCATAATACGCCGACCCATGCAGATCCGATGCAATCAAATATTTCATAAACCTCTCCATTCCGCCGCTTCTGGTGTAGCGGCACAAAGCCAATGTCTTTCGGATAAAGAAACTTTCTTATCCCGTTCCGTCTGGTGCAGGATACGCAAAACAGAAAGCAACAGGCTCATTCTATCCTTCTGCACATCATTATATCGAAGATTTCCTGTTCTCGCAACATCCAGAGAAAAACCTTTCCCGTTCATTTTTTGATTTCATTCTTTATACTCATCTCACATCGTGTAAAACCATGCAAAGTCTCTGCTCCATTTTCTCAGGAAGATCAAAATCACATTGTCAACTATATAAAATAATTGGTTGACAATATATTTTCTCCATAGTATGATATCCCCGGCCTGCAGGCGACAGCTGCGCCGAATCACACGGCCAGGAGAATAACATGCGTATTGAGAAAACGAAAAATATGATTCTGTCTGCGATGTTTGTCGCGCTCATCGCGGTGGGCGCATTCATCCGCATCCCCATCCCGGTGGTTCCCTTCACCCTGCAATATCTGTTCACCATGCTGGCCGGGCTGCTGCTGGGCGGGAAACGGGGCGCCGAAACGGTTTGTGTCTATATCCTGCTGGGGCTTCTGGGGCTTCCGATCTTTGCTTCCGGCGGCGGCCTCGGCTATATCTTTCAGCCGAGCTTCGGCTACATGCACGGTTTCGCGCTCGGCGCCTGGGTCACGGGTACGATCGCCTGTCGTACGCCCCGTCCCGGCTTCCGTCTGCTGCTGATCGCCGACTTCACCGGTCTGGCTGTCGTCTACCTGTGCGGCATGGTTTACTATTATCTGATCAGCAACCTGTACCTGAACAGTCCCATCGGCCTGTGGCCGCTTTTTCTGTACTGTTTCCTTCTGGCCGTCCCCGGAGACGCCGTCCTCTGCGTACTCGGCGCCCTCCTCGGCCAGCGTCTGATCCCTCTGATTCGGGAAGAAAGGATCTGAGATGAGCAAAACACTGTTTGTAACCGGTACCGGCACCGATGTCGGCAAAACGTATGTGACCGGCCTGCTTCTGAAGAAGCTGCAAAAAAGTCAGAAATCAGTTGCCTACTTTAAAGCCGCCATGAGCGGAAATGAACGCCGCGCGGACGGAGCACTGATCCCCGGCGACGCGCTGCATGTGAAGACAGTCTCCGGCATCGCACAGCCTCTGGAAGACATGTGTCCCTATGTCTATGAGACCGCTGTCTCCCCGCATCTGGCCGCCCGCCTCGAAGGGAATCCTGTCGATCTCGAACAGGTTCTGCTGGATTTTGATCGAGTCTGCGGTCAGTATGAGTATGTCACTGCGGAGGGCTCCGGCGGCATCCTCTGTCCGCTGCGTTTCGATGAACAGAGGCTCTCTCTGGAGGATTTCATCCGTGCCCGCCATTTGCCCTCGCTGCTCGTCGCTGACGCCGGGCTCGGCACCATCAATTCTGTCGGCCTGACCGTTGCCTACATGCGTTCCCACGATCTCCCCGTGAAGGGCATCCTCTTTAATCATTTTGAACCCGGAAATATTCTCCACGAGGACAACCGCTTCATGTGTGAAACACTGACCGGCCTGAAAGTCGTCGCCTGTGTCCGGGACGGCGATACGGAGCTTGACATTTCTCCGGAAGACCTCGAAGCCTTGTACGAATAAAATGGATCATTCCTTACTGGCTGTAAGAGGTATTAACCATAAATGCATTGTAGTAGAAAGAAGGTATCCCCCATGATCTGGTATCCCTATGAACCGATGAAAACCCTGAAACTCCCCTACGAGATCGGCAATGCCGAGGGCGTCTATCTCTATACCAAAGACCGGAAGCTGATCGACTCCGTGTCCTCCTGGTGGAGCGTCATCCACGGCTATAAGCATCCGGAGCTGAATCGGGTCATTGAAGATCAGCTTGACTCCTTCGCTCACGTCATGCTGGGCGGACTCACCCATGAACCGGCCCGTCTGCTCTCTGAAAAGCTCGAAAGCTTGCTGCCCGGCGACCTGGACTACTGCTTCTACTCTGATTCCGGCAGCGTCGCCGTGGAAGTTGCTCTGAAAATGGCGCTCCAGTTCTACATGAACCGCGGCGAGACACAGCGCACGAT
>JAJQCL010000041.1 GCA_021202715.1 Lachnospiraceae bacterium | reverse complement strand
ACATACGTCCTTACTCAAAACGCCTCCCAGATTCCCGGCAGTTCATCCAGCCGGGCGATCTCCCAGTCCACATGGGTGCCGACTGTGTTCTCCTTTCCCGCCGGATTGAACCAGCAGGTGCGAATCCCGGCGTTATTTCCGCCGCGGATGTCCGAAGTCAGGCTGTCGCCCACGATGACGGTCTCCTCCCGGGAGAAATCCGGAATCCGGGCGAAGCAGAAGTCAAAGAAAGCCCGGTCCGGTTTATTGTGGCCGATTTCCTGCGAAATGAAAATCTCCCGAAAATATTTCTCCAGCCCGGCACTGGCGATGCGGCTTCTCTGTACCCGGGCCGTGCCGTTCGAGACCAGATACAGACGGTAGGCCGGAGCCAGACGTTCGAGCAAGGCCTCCGCCCCCGCGATGTAATAGTGCCCTTCCCCCAGGAATCCCTCGTAGGCATCCCGCATGGCCTCCTGAGAAGCGTCGATGCCGAACTCCCAAAAAAGGATCCCGAACCGTCCCAGCGTCACCTCGTCGCGGGTGATCTCCTTCAGCTCCAGACGCTTCCACTGGCCGTCGTTGATCTCCCTGTAACGCCTCGTAATCTCCTCCGTAGGCGTAACACCCTGGGATTTCAGGGCCCGGTGCAGGGCGATAGCCTCCGCCCGGTGAAAATCAAACAGCGTCTCATCCAGATCAAATAACAGATTCCGTATCACCATGCCCTCCTAGCGAAGCTGCCCCAGGAGGGAGGTTCCGATGGTTCCCTCCGGCATTTCCAGGCCGAAATTCTCCGCCACCGTAGCGCCGATCACCGCGAAGGTATCCTGTTCCGGCAGTGCGCCCGCTCCCTTCATGGAAGGCGAGTAGCACAGAAGCGGCACCTTCTCCCGCGTATGATCGGTTCCCTTATATGTAGGATCATTTCCGTGATCGGCTGTCAGCATCAGCAGATCGTCCTCGCGGAGAAGCGGCAGAAGCTCGCCCAGCTTTTTATCAAAGCGTTCAATCTCCTCGCCGTAGCCCTGCGGATTCCTGCGATGCCCCCACAGCGCGTCGAAATCCACCAGATTCACGAAGCAAAAGCCGTGGAACTCCTCCTGCGCGGTATCAATCGTCTGCTCCATGCCGTGCACCGAGCTCTTTGACTTCAGCGCCCGGGTAATGCCCTCCCCGTCAAAGATATCGCGGATCTTGCCGATGGAGATCACATCCAGCCCCGCCGCCTTCAGCGCATCCAGCACGGTGGGGCCAAAGGGCTTCAGCGCATAGTCGTGGCGGTTGCTGGTGCGGACGAATTCACCTTTTTTCTTTCCCACATAGGGGCGGGCAATGACGCGCCCTACCTTCCACTCGTCCCGCAGCGTCAGTTCACGGGCAATCTCACAGCAGCGATAGAGCTCCTGCAGGTCGAAGGTCTCCTCATTTCCGCAGATCTGCAGCACCGAATCGGCGGAGGTGTAGACGATCATGTGCCCGGTGGCGATCTCCTCCTCCGCCAGCTCATCGAGGATCACAGTGCCGCTGGCGCTCTTATTTCCGCTGACCTTGTGCCCGGGCCGCACCTCCAGCTCCCGGATCAGCTCCGGTGGAAAGCCTGTCTCCGTGAAGGTCTGAAAGGGCGTCCGGCTCTCCAGCCCCATCATCTCCCAATGACCCGTCATAGTATCCTTACCGGCGCTGCGCTCATTGAGCTTCGCATAATATCCCAGCGGATGTTCTGCCGGCGCCACCTGACGCAACGGGCAGAGATTCGCCAGTCCCATCCGCTGCAGGTGGGGGATATCCAGATGCTCCACCGTCTCGGAAATGTGTCCCAGGGTATTCACGCCGATATCCCCGAATTCTTCTGAGTCTGCCATAGCTCCGATGCCCAGGGAATCCAGGACGACAACAAAGATCCTCTTATATGTCTTATATGTCTTATATGTCTGATCTGCCATATTCTGCCTCCTCTCTCCGCCCGACGGGCGGGGAGTCATATTTACGATAATACGCCGGATCGCAAAGTCATGAATCGGACCGCAAACTCTCCATTCACGACTTTCGATCCTGATATCATCATGATACCACACGGTTCCCGAAGATGCCAGTGGCAAACCGCTCTAAAGTTCGTCCCGCAGGATGCCCTCTCCGTCAAAGGCTGGAATAAAGCTTTCCTGCGCCGTATCTCCTTCCTGGATGAAGCCGTTTTCAACGCCCAGGGAGAGGGCATAATCTACCAGCCGCTCATATTCCCGGGCGGTGACCCGTCGCCCCAGCTCCGGGTAAGAATTCTCAATGCCCGGCATCGGCGTATACTGGTTCATCAGACTTATGTAGACCCGGTCGCCATACGTTTCATGAATATACCGCACCACAGCGCGGGCATTGCGCAGATGACCCGGCAGCAGCAGATGGCGCACGATGACGCCCCGTCGCATCAGGCCATTTTCATCGAAGACCGGTTCCGGCGTCTGCCGCACCATCTCAGCCAAGGCCTCCTGCGCCACGGCAGGGTAGTCCGGCGCCCGGGAATAATGGGCCGCGGTCTTCGCCTCCATATATTTGAAATCCGTCAGGTAAATGTCAACGATCCCCTCCAGACTCCGCAGCACCTCCGGCCGCTCGTAGCCGCTGCCATTATATACGATCGGCACCGTCAGACCCTGATCGCGGGCCCGGTTCACAGCCCAGACGATCTCCGGTGTGTAGTGGGTCGGCGTAACCAGATTGATATTGGCCGCTCCCTGGGCCTCCAGTTCCAGAAATATCTCCGCCAGCCGCTCCCGGGAGATCACCTCTCCAGCCGCCCCGCGAGCGATATCCCGGTTCTGGCAATAGACGCAGCGCAGCGGACAGCCGGAGAAGAAGACGGCTCCCGAGCCGGTCTCCCCGGAAATGCACGGCTCCTCCCACCGGTGAAGAGCTGCCCGGGCAGCCCGTATCCTCGGCCCGGCCACGCCGCACACGCCTTCCTGTCCCTCCGCGCGGTTCACACCGCAGTCCCGGGGACACAATCTGCACGCATCCGTCATGATTCGCACCTCCGATAGGCCTCACTGCGATCACAAGCGGCAAGCTCTTTGTCATTCACCATATAGCGCGCCTCCCATGTCTGAGAACTTTTTATGGAGAAAAAGGCCCCGCCGCAGCGAAGCCCTTTTCTCCGTTTTCTGTCCTGTCATCCGGTTTTCTTCTTATAAAGTGAAAATACGTCAGCAGCCGGAGACTCTTACTCGTCCTTTTTCAGATAAACAAACCAGTACGCGCACCCTACCGCAGCTCCGCCGATCAGGTTCCCCAGCGACACAGGCAGCAGATTATTCAGGAGAAAACTCCCCCAGGTCAGCCCGGCGGCCTCGATGCCGTATACAGAGCTGGCAAACAGCCCCGCCGAGATGTAATACATATTGGCCACGCAGTGCTCGAAGCCGCACAGGACGAAGAACATGACCGGGAAATAGAGCCCTACGATCTTCCCGCCGACGGATTTGGCTGCAAATGAAATCCAGACCGCAATGCAGACCAGGATGTTGCAGAGGATGCCCCGCAGCAGCGCGTCCCCGAAGCTTAAGGAGACCTTGGCGACTGCCGTACTAACGATCGACTCCCCCAGCGCGCCGCCGAACAGGGTGCCCAGATGTGCATAAACGACGAGCGCTGCCACAAGGAGACCGCCCACGAAATTTCCCAGATAGACAAATACCCAGCTGCGCAGGACGGCCGGGAAGGTCACCTTCTTCTCCAGAAGCGGGATCACCAGCAGGCAGTTGCCGGTGAAGAGCTCGCTTCCGGCCAGCAGCACCATCGCCAGTCCGCCGGGAAAGACCGCAGCGCTCACAAGCTTCGCCACGGAAGCATTTTCAATCGTCGAAGAAGCCGTGGTTCCGGCGATTCCCGCAAAGGCAATGAACATGCCCGCCAGAATCCCCAGAATAAACATACGCGCTGTCTTAAGCTTCGTCTTGCCGATCCCGATATTCACATAGTTCTCGGCCACTTCCTTCGGTGCGTTCATCATAATGTTTCTCCTTTCAGTGGAAGGTTCGGGACAGCGTTGAGGCTCCAGTCGGCCCGCTCGCCCCGGATATAGTGATAATGCGCCGCCACAGCGATCATGGCCGCATTGTCCGTACAGTAAACCGGCGAGGGATAGCAGAGCGCGATCCCTTCCCGGCGGCATGCCTCGGCCATCGCCCGCCGCAGGGCTCCGTTGCTGGCCACTCCTCCGGCCAGGACCAGCTTATCCTGTCCCAGCTCCACCGCGGCTCCCACAGCGCGGCTGACCAGGACATCCACCACGGCCGCCTGGAAGGAGGCCGCCACATCCTCCTGTCGCACGGTCTCTCCTGTCATGGAGGCGTGGTTCAGATAATTCAGCACCGCCGATTTCATGCCGCTGAAGCTGAAATCATGCGGGGAACCGTCCACCTTCCCCCGGGGGAATTCGATGGCGTGGGGATTCCCCCGCTCGGCGGCCTTCTCGATCTTCGGGCCGCCGGGATAACCGAGACCGATCGCCCGGGCGACCTTATCGAACGCTTCGCCTGCCGCGTCATCCCGGGTACGGCCAAGAATTTCAAAGTCTCCGTAGTCCCGCATCCGTGCCAGATGGGTATGCCCACCGGAAACGATCAGACAAAGGAACGGAGGCTCCAGGTCCGGATGCTCGATCAGGTTGGCGCAGACATGTCCCTCGATGTGATTGACCCCCACCAGAGGCAGCTTCGCGGCATAGGCAATCGCCTTGGCCTCCGCCACACCAACAAGCAGAGCGCCCACGAGTCCCGGTCCGTAGGTGACTCCCACAGCATCCAGATCAGAAAGCGCCACGCCGGCCTCTGAGAGTGCCTGTTCAATGACCATGTTAATATTTTCAATATGTTTCCGGGATGCCAGCTCCGGAACAACGCCGCCGTACTGCGTGTGCAGAGCGATCTGCGAGGAGATCACATTGCTCAGGACCTCCCGGCCATTTCGCACCACAGAGGCTGCCGTCTCGTCACAGGAGCTTTCAATTCCCAGCACCAGAATATCTTTCATGTTCTTATTCCTCCGGGGATTCCTCCGTAAATCTTAAGGTAACCTTCTTGCCGTCCTTCCCCGGCTTTGTGCGCGGGAAGATGCGGCGTGCCTCATCGATATACTCTTCCGGGTGATTCATCGAAGGACTGTAGTGTGTCAACCACAGCTGACCGGGGTTCGCCCGACGGGCCAGCTCGCCGGCCTCGCGGAACGTCATATGCTTATGCTCCACAGCCTTGGCCTGCTTATCGGGTTCTCCGTACATGCCCTCACAGATGAACAGATCCGCGCCTTCCGCCGCACGGGCGATCACCGGCACCGGGCGTGTGTCCGTGCAATAAGTGACCTTCAGCCCCCGCCGCGGCGCCCCCATGACCATATCGGACGTATAGAGTTTTCCTTCAAATTCCACGTCCTGCCCCTTCTGCAGGGGATTCCAGAGCTGCACGGGGAGGCCAAGCTCCCGGGCCCGCTCCACCTGAAATTTCCCGGCCCGGTGAATCTCCACGCTGTAGCCGTAGCAGGTCACATTGTGATTGACCCGAAAAGCATGAATGTGCATCCCGTGAATGCAGAACTCCTCTTCCGGCTCCGTCAGCTCCCGGTATTCGATCGGAAAGGGCAGCTCCGGCGCGATCGTGCGCAGCGCATTCACGACCCGTTCCAACCCCCGGGGACCGACGCACAAAAGCGGTTCCGTCCGCTCGGCATTTCCCATGGTCAGAAGCAGCCCCGGCAGGCCGCTGATGTGATCGGCATGGTAGTGCGTAAAACAGATCACATCGATAGGCTTAAAACTCAGACCGCTCTTTTTCGCTGCAATCTGCGTCCCTTCTCCGCAGTCGATGAGAAGCTGACTGCCCTCATAGCGGAGCATCAGAGACGTCAGCCAACGATAGGGAAGAGGCATCATGCCTCCGGTTCCCAGCAAACACACATCCAACATGTCTCCTAACCCTTTCTCTGCATCAGTACGGCGTCTTCCGCCGGTTCGCGGTAATACCGTTTTCTCGTTCCGATCGGCACAAATCCGCAGGCACGATACAGCGCCTGCGCGGCCGCATTTCCGGCACGGACATCCAGATTCCACAGACAGACCTCCGGCGTATGCTGCCAGAGACCCGCAAGCAGCGCCCGGCCGATTCCCTGCCTGCGCACTGTCTCATCCACCGCAATCCGCAGGATATCTCCTTCATCCAGCACGACCTGTGCGCCACAGTAGCCGACGATCCGCCCGGCCCGCTCCGCCACCAGATACCTGGTGTGCGGACTGGCCGCCATCTCCTGCAGGGACGTCTCTGACCAGGGATCAGGAAAACAATCTCTCTCCAGGGCAGCGACAGCCTCCAGATCGGACGTTCCGAACGGACGCACCGTCACGAAATCATTCATGTCCCGCCTCACGCGCGGCCGCAGCCCGCTTCCGGGCCAGTTCTCTCTCGGCCTGAGATATGCGGATATAGTTGGGCGCGTGTTCCGCCGCTGTCTGCACGCGGCCCGCCTGCAGATACGTGAGTCCCAGAGAGGCCACGGCGGCCGCCCGCTGTCTGCTGCAGGGTGCGGGAGCAAACAGTGCCTGATCCCCCAGCGTCTGCCGAATCTCATCCTGTGACACTGGAACGCCGTCCCCGAGGAAGACCACTTTCTTCTCCTGCGCAGCCAGCTCTGTCAGCAGCTCCGAGAGAGCCACCGCGCGGGCGGACCTGAGCACGCAGAATTCTTCCCCGAAGGTATAAAGACCTGTATAGACCTGCTGCCGCTTTGCATCCATGATCGGGCAGATCAGATGTGCACATCCGAAGAGCTGATAGGCCATGGCGTCCACGGTGGGTACCGCCAGCAGCGGTTTCCCGAGCGCCAGCCCCAGGCCCTTGGCGGTGGCCGAGCCGATGCGCAGTCCGGTAAAGGATCCCGGCCCCTCCGACACAGCGATGCCGTCCACACCTGAAAGTTCCTGCTCTGTCATCGTCAGAATCTCATCCAGCATCGGCAGAAGGGTCTGAGAATGTGTCTTTTTATAATTTACCGTATATTCAGCGATCAGCGTCTCATCCTCCAGCACGGCCACCGAGGCCACCAGAGATGAACTCTCAATTCCCACGATCTTCAAATTCCACACCTCCGCGACTCACGACAGGAGCCCTCTAAGCTCCGTCGCTGTCTCATCATCCGACTTCACCGGATGACAGAACAATCCGTCGATAATCAAATCCCTTCGCCGGGTCCTTTTCAATCCGCAGACGCCGCACGACCGCAGGCAGCAGCTCCTCGATCTGACAGGCCCATTCGATCAGGCACACGCCGTCTCCGAAGAAATACTCTTCATAGCCGATCTCGTCCATTTCCTCCGGATCTCCGATGCGATAAACATCAAAATGATACAGGGGCAGCCGTCCCGACTCGTAGATCTGAAGGATCGTGAAGGTCGGACTGTTCACCGGCCCGCGCACGCCCAGTCCCGCGGCAAATCCCTGTGTAAAGACGGTCTTGCCCACTCCCAGGTCGCCGTCCAGGCAGTAGATTTCACCAGCCCGGGCCTTCTCACCACATTGTTTTCCCAGCTGAAAGGTTTCTTCCGCGCTGTAAGTCTCCCACATCATTGTTTTCACGCCTCGTATCTGACACATTTTATATGGGCGACAAAAGGTATTTTGTCGCCTTGATACACGGATTGCTACGCGCTGAGGCGC
>JAJQCL010000214.1:13572-27174 GCA_021202715.1 Lachnospiraceae bacterium | reverse complement strand
ATCCAATTCATATCACTACGTTACTATTCTAAAGTCGCTGTCTCGTAGATCAGGGAAGCGACCTGGCTGATACGCACCTGCATCTTTACATAGCCGGACCCGTAATAGTCCACATAGTCGGTATAATCCGTGTCTCCGAAATACTCTGTCAGCGCCGCATCGTCAATGACCAGCTCCTCTGCATCTGCGACAGCCTGCGCGATAAGATACCTCTCTGCGACCTCCTCGGCCGATTCCCGCAGTTCCTCCCGCAGATCGTCTTCGGTCTGGCTGTAATAGCTCAGATAATCTTCCAGCTCCATCGAATAGTAGGTTGACACATACAATGCATAATAATCAACATTGACCTGAATCAGATCCTCCACCAGGCTGTCCGGTACTTCACTGAAGGTACTGTTCTCCAGCAAATATTCCCAGACTGCCGTATACTGGGCATTGGCTTCCAGATCCTCCCGGAGCAGCGCCGTCAGTTCAGCGGCCGTGCTGCAGCCGTAGCTCTCCGACAGATTCTCCGCCACGAACTCATCCGTCAGTTCCGGCAGCGTCGTCTCCGTGATGTAATTGATGGTCGTTTCAAAGACCGCGTCTTTTCCGGACAGGTCTGTATTGCTCTCGTAAGGATCCGGGAAGGTCACCTCCACATCGAAGGTCTCTCCCGGCGTATGACCGATGAGCTGCTCCAGAAAATCGTCAATATAAGAGGTCTCTCCGATGGTGACATCCGTCCCGGCGCCCTCGGTGCTGCCACCGTCGAACTCCACGCCGTCGATGCTCCCCACATAATCAATGTTGACCGTATCTCCGTCCTCAACGGCACGGTCTGTCACTTCCGCCGTCTCCCCGTAGCTCTCCAGGATCTCATCGATCTCCGCCTGCACGTCATCGTCTGAGACCTCCACGTCGCTCTGAGACAACACCGCATTTTTATAATCCGGGAGTGTGACCAACGAGGCCACATCGAGATCCGTCAGATTGCCGTCGTCATCCAGCCCCGCACTGTAATTCGGTGTGTCGGAGCTCGTGTCCGAAGAATCTTCTCCTGTCTCAGAGTCTGTCGTCTCTGAGCTGCCGTCCTCCACTGCTACCGTCTCGATCTCTGCGGCTGTCTCTGATTCTGCGGCCGTCGTCTCCGAATTTCCGTCCGTTCCGCATCCGCTCACAGCCAGAGACAGTGTCAGGACTGCCGCCAGCAGACCGCTGCATTTTCTCATTTTCATCTTCTATGTCCTCCTCAGCCGATGCCGCATCTCTTCGCATTTCATCCTGCTGTTTAAATGTTTGAGCAGGCCGATAAGCCGGGTTCTGTCGTTGAATGGTCATCTATCTAGGCCCGACGTTACCGCCGGGCTCAAGCGACCTACCCGAGAGCAGACGGGCCGCCTTATGCTCTCTGTTGGTCTTGCTTCAGATGGGGTTTACATGTGCCCTGTCTGTTACCAGACAGGCGGTAGTCTCTTACACTGCCTTTCCACCCTTACGCCAGCGAGCCATGCGCGATATGCACAGCAGTCGTTCTGCCATACACGTAGCGCACAGTCTAATGAGCCACGCGGTCGCTCGAATTGCTGCGCAATTCTCGCTACGCGGCATTCGCCGCATCCCCGTCCGCCCGCAGCTCTGGCCGGGAAAGCGAGCTTTCCCGGCCTTCGCTGCGGACGTCCGGGCGCGTGGCTCATTGCTGACGCGGTATATCTCTGTTGCACTGTCCTGGGAGTCGCCTCCACCGGCCGTTAACCGGCATCCTGCCCTGTGAAGCCCGGACTTTCCTCGTCTGCCTGATGGCAGCCGCGACCATTTGTCCTGCTCAAACTATTACAATATATCAAACCCGACGAGCAAATGCAAGTCTTTTCACACCCGGAAGATGCTGCCGCCGATGAATTCTTTCAACAGAGAATTTCCGGGAATGTTCTGGCTGTCCATCGCCAGGAAATAATCGAAAAACTTCAGGAGACGCTTGGCCTCGCGATATTCCGGCGCCTCCCGGGGGATTCCGAAGAGCAGCTGTTCCGCGTAGGGCTTCATGACGGAAAATTCATAGATCAGCGAAGAATTGAACATCACGTCCGCCGTTTCCTGATAGGGAAAGATGTTCCTCTCTTCCCCGCGGCGGACAGATCCCCAGCGCGCGAGCGTCTCCGCAGCCGTCGTGCCCCGGGTCCGCGCGTCCCGGATCATCCGACGGATCAGACGGCCGTCGGTCGTGGGAATCCGGTTATGCTCATCAATATTGAGCTGCGTCAGCGCACTGATATAGATCTTGAAGCGACTCTCCGTCGGCAGGGATTCGGTCAGCCGGTCATTGAGACAGTGGATGCCCTCGATGACAAGGATATCCCCCGAACCGATCTTCAACGTATTTCCCCGGTATTCCCTCTTTCCCTGTGAGAAATTAAAGGAGGGCAGTTCGACCGTTTCCCCGGCCAGCAGCGCGTTCATATCCCGGTTAAAGAGAGGCACGTCCACACATTCCAGTGCCTCAAAGTCATAATTGCCGTCGGCATCCCGCGGATTCTTCTCACGATCCACGAAATAATCATCCACGGCGATCGGATGGGGCGTCAGCCCCTGCACCCGCAGCTGGATGGAGAGCCGGTGTGAGAAGCTGGTCTTTCCCGAGGAAGAGGGACCGGCAATCAGAATGATCTTCCGGTCGGGATGGCGGGCAATGGCCTCTGCGATGTCGGCGATCTGCTTTTCCTGCCGCGCCTCTGCCACCAGGATCAGGTCCTGCGCGTGACCGGCAGCGATCTGGTCGTTGAGGTCCCCCACCGTCGACAGATGCATCCTCTCATCCCACGCGGTCGTTTCTTTCATCACTGTAAACAGCTTCTCACTGGGACGGAAGGGAGCCACACGCCCCGGATCCTTCCGTTCCGGCAGGCGCAGTACAAGGCCATTGTGATACCGTTCCAGTGCAAATGCTTTCAGGTATCCGGTGGACGGAACCATATATCCATAATGATAGTCCATGAATCCGTCCAGAGAATAGACATTTACATAGGAGCTGCGGCGGTAACGAAAGAGTTTTTCCTTGCTGTACATGCCGGCCTGATGAAAGAGAGTCCGCGCGTCATTGACATGAAGAAGCGTTTTTCGTATCGGCAGATCGGCCTCAACCAGTTCCCGCATCCGCGCCCGTACCTGCGCGAGCCATTCTTCATCCAACGGGAAATCTCCCTGGATCTCCACATAGATTCCCCCCGTCACGGAGAACTGAGAGGTGACCCGCTCCAGTTGATCCGATGGCGTCACATCATAAATGGCCTTATTCATCAGCAGCTGTGCGCTCCGTTCATAGGCCCGCATGCCGGAGGCATCCGCCGTCGTCAGGAAACGCACCGTACAGGGTTTTGTCACGGTTTTATGTAATTCCTGCAGCTTTCCATTGACCAGAGCCAGTACGATATCCGGCTCTCCCGGCTTCTGATAGTCCCGTGCCAGCCGCTCCAGTACCGTGCCCTCCGGCACCAGATGCTGCGCTCCCGCAAGCTGTATCTCGATCCCTGCCATATCCTGTCCCTCCTTCTCCCCCACGTTCTTCCTTTGTCTCCCCAGTCTCTTCCCCCGGCATCCGGGCCAGAGCCCGTTCTGCCAGAGTCAGTGCCTCACGGATCTCCCTGCTCCGCTCCTGACTGCGCTGCGTCCCGGCCGCAGCCAGGCGGACCAGCAGCGCACGATCCCGGACAATCTCACGCTCCAGCCTCCTTCGCAGCAGCGGATCACCTTTCCGAAGCAGGTTTCTTCCATAAACCAGCTCCTCCTCCTCCTCCCACAGGGCTTCCCATCCGGGAGCAGCGCGAAGGATCACATAATACTTCCCGTCCTCCTCGAGCGCTTCTTCCGCCTCGATCCGGTAGCCGTGCGTGAGAAGATACCTGCGAAAGGCGCCCAGATCTGACTGCGGCGACAGGATCAGTTCCTCTGCGGCCTGCGCCGTCTCCGTCCCCCGTTCCAAAATGGATGCCATCAGCGGGCCCCCCATCCCGGCTATGAGAAGCGTCTGTGCCTCTCCCGGCGCCACACGCTCCAGGCCGTCTCCCAGACGTGTCTCAATCTGCCCGGAGAGTCCGGCCGCATGAATATGCTCCTGTGCCCGGGACAGAGGGCCCTGGCGAATATCGCAGGCAATGACCCGCGGACAGATCCCCCGGCGGACCAGCTCGATGGCGGCGTAGCCGTGATCGGTGCCGATGTCCGCCGCCGTCCCTCCGCCCCGGGTCAGCGCCAGAATGCGCTCCAGACGCCTGGATAGTCTCATCCGTTTCTTCCTCCTGTTGCCCTGCCGTGCCCCGCCGCATCTTCCCGCGTTCTCAGGCAGAAGTCTTTATCCCGTTTCGCCCTAGTCATCCAGAAAATCCCGCAGTCTCCGGCTGCGGCTGGGATGGCGCAGCTTGCGCAGCGCTTTCGCCTCGATCTGACGGATGCGTTCCCGCGTCACGCCCTCCTCCTGACCGATCTCCTCCAGCGTACAGATTCGCCCGTCGTCCAGGCCGAACCGCATGCGGATCACCTTCCTTTCACGGGGCGTCAGGGAGACCATCGCGTCGTCCAGCTGCTCCCGCAGCAACTGGTCTGTCGCCGCATCCGCCGGCTCCGACGCTTTCTGATCTTCAATAAAATCTCCCAGTCGGCTGTCCTCTTCGTCTCCCACCGGGCAATTCAGCGAGACCGGTTCCTGCGTCATCTGCAGGATCTCTGCCAGACGGTCCTCCTTCATGTTCAGCCGCTGCGCCAGTTCCTCCAGCGTCGGCTCCCGCCGCAGCTCCTGCGCCAGCTCCCGGGCCGCGCGCACCGTCCGGTTCATCGTCTCCGACATGTGAACCGGCAAACGAATCGTTCTGGCCTGATCCGCGATGGCGCGGGTGATCGCCTGGCGGATCCACCAGGTTGCATAGGTGGAGAACTTATACCCCATCTCCGGTTCGAACTTCTCCACGGCCCGGATCAGTCCCAGATTACCCTCCTGGATCAGGTCCAGCAGCGGCATGCCCCGGCCTGTATAACGTCTGGCCACACTGACCACCAGACGGAGATTGGCCTCGGCCAGCTCCCGCCCTGCGGCCCGATCTCCGGTCCGGGCCGCCTCCGCCAGCTCCCGTTCCCGTTCCGGACTCAGCAGCTCTACATTCCCGATCTCCTTCAGATACATTTGCACGGCGCCGTCCACCGCCGCGTCCTCCTCCGACTGTCCTCTGCCCTGCTTCGACTCCATCTGCGCGCCCGCACTCCTTCCGTCTCCCCAACGCAGCACGATCCCTCCGACCCGTTGGGGATTTTTCATAGTTTTGCCACGATTTCCGAAAAATATGCGCGTGTCTCCACCCGGGCCTTCTGCCGGATGATATCCTGAAGTCTTCCCTGGTCTGTCTCGCGGCGGGCCGCCTGATCCAGACTGTTCCTGCGAATCCGACGGATGCTCTCCGCCAGAATCTTCTTTCTCTCTTCTTCGGTCCGTTCCGGCGGCAGCTCGGTGTTAAAAACCGCCGCCACCTGGCTGCGCTCCTCCTCCGAATCCAGAAAATAATTCATCAGAGAGGCCGGTTCCGGCTGCTGCCCGGCCTCCCAGGCCGCCCAGATCCGCTGCGCCATCCGTCCGCACACCTCATCCGTGAAATCCTCCGGTGTCAGATACGCCCGGATACATGCCGGTTTTCCCTCCTCCGAGAAAGCCCAGGAGAGGACCAGGCGCTGCGCTTCCAGAAGACCTTCCTCCTTCTCCCGGCTCCGCCGACTGCGCATGTCCCGGACCTCCGATCGGGGCGTCCCCTCCCCAGCCGGCCGCGTGGCTCCTACCCGGCGTACCATGTCCCGCAGAGCGTCCGGAGGGATCTGATGACGGCTGCAGACAGCTTCCAGATAATTATTGCGCTCCAGTTCATCCGGGAACCCGGTCAGCTTCTCCGCCACCGCCCGGTGAAAGCGGGTTTTCTGCTCCGGATCCGCGAAATCATACTGGCTCCGCAGCACATCGCACTCATAGAGGAAGGAATTGATTGCCTGATCGATGCGATCCTGAAAAGCCGCCGCCCCCTCATGGACAATAAATTCATCGGGATCCTTGTACGGCCGCATGTTCAGTACCCGGGCTGTCAGTCCCGCCTCCTTGAGGATCGGGATAGCCCGCATGGCGGCCTTGACACCGGCGCCATCGCTGTCATACGTCAGAATCACTTCCTTCACATACCGTTTGATCAACAGGGCATGTCCCTGTGTGAAAGCCGTCCCCAGGGAGGCTACGGCACAGTCAAAACCTGCCTGATGCATGGCAATCACATCCATATATCCTTCGCAAAGAAGGAAATAGGGCTTCCGGGACTTCCGGGCCAGATTCAGACCGTAGAGATTCCTCCCCTTATCGAAGATCCGCGTCTCCGGCGAGTTGAGGTATTTCGGTTCTCCATCTCCCATCACCCGCCCGCCGAAGCCAATCACACGGCTGTTGGCGTCCATGATCGGAAACATGGCACGGTTCCAGAACCGGTCGTTCGCCCCCCGCTCCGTGATCTTCACCAGACCGCTCTGGTTCAGGATTTCATCAGAATATCCCTTCTTTCGCAGATACTGGTACAGATCATCCCGGTACATGGGCGAATAGCCCAGGCCGAAACGGCGGATCGTCTCCTCCGACAGTCCCCGCCCCTGAAAATACTCCCAGGCCCGGCGCCCCTGCGGACTTTTCAGCTGAAAATAGTAATAACGGGCGGCCTCTTTGTTGGCCTCCAGGAGCCGGCTGCGCAGACTGGCGGCCTGCCGCTCCTCCTCGGTCGCTTCTCCCTCCGGCAGGGTGATACCCGCCCGGTCGGCCAGGTATTTTACCGCCTCCTGAAAGGAATAGTTCTCATATTCCATCACGAAGGTGAGGACATTTCCCCCCGCACCGCAGCCGAAGCAGTAGTACATCTGCTTGGAGGGTGACACGGAGAAGGAGGGCGTCTTCTCGCTGTGAAACGGGCAGCAGCCAAAATAATTGGCGCCCCGTTTGCTCATTTTCACATACTGGGAGACAACGGCGACGATATCATTGCGGCTGCGCACCTCTTCCAGCAATTCTTCCGAATAACGCACAAAGAATCCCTCCTTTCCCTGTCGGCCTGTCCCATCACCAGAACTGAGGCACGAACAGCTTATCAAACGTATCAACCGCAAAATTATCCGTCATTCCGGCCACGTAATCGCAGACCACACGCGACAGAGACTGCTGCCGGATCCAGACGAGATTGATATATTCCTCCGGCATCTCCTCCATGTGATCCATATAGTAGAAATAAAGCTCCTGCAGGAGACGCTGGGCTTTGCCGTCCTCCTTCTTGGGTTCGGTGCCTGTGTAAACATTTTCGAACATGAACCGCCGCAGTCCCTGCATGGCGATCTCCACTTCCCCATCCATGCGGATATCGGGCTGATCCAGACTGTTCTCGATGACGCTGTGGATCAGCGTATTGAGCCGTTCCCGCACCGTGCGTCCCAGCACCCGTGTGTAGACCTCCGGCAGCATCTCTTCCGTCAGGATACCGGCGCGGATGGCATCATCGATGTCATGATTAATATATGCGATCTTGTCCGAAAATCGAACTACTTTTCCCTCCATCGTGGCCGGATGGCCGCTGGTCCGATGATTCAGAATGCCGTCCCGCACTTCTTTTGTCAGATTCAGCCCCCGCCCGTCCTTCTCCAGAAGCTCCACCACGCGGACGCTCTGCTGATAATGGGAAAAGCCTTCCTCGCAGATCTCATCCAGGATCGCCTCCCCCGCGTGGCCGAAGGGTGTATGTCCCAGATCGTGGCCCAGGGCAATCGCCTCTGTCAGGTCTTCATTGAGCCGCAGCGCCCGGGCAATCGTGCGGGCGATCTGTGATCCCTCCACCGTATGTGTAAGGCGGGTGCGGTAGTGATCGCCCGCGGGCGCCAGGAACACCTGCGTCTTATGCTTCAGACGCCGGAAAGCCTTACAGTGGATGATCCGGTCCCGGTCCCGCTGATAGACCGTGCGGATATCACAGGGTTCCTCTTCCACATCCCGCCCCAGACTGTTGCGGCTCAACGCCGCATAAGGGCTCAGGATCTGAGCCTCCCGGGCTTCCATCTCCTCCCGGATACTCATACGTCCTCCTCCCCGTCCGCTGTCAGACGGCTCTCCATCCAGCGCAGGATATCCTGATGCACCTGATCCCGATCCAGTTCATTGAGAACCTCGTGGCGGTCCTCAGGGTATAGATAAATGTCCACGTCCCGCATTTCCATTTCCACGAAACGGTTATAGACCCGAAGTACCCGCTTCGTGTAGCCTCCCAGCGGATCATCCATCCCCGACACAAAAAGCACCGGCAGGTCGCGGGGGATCTCCACAAAATCCTTCTCCTCACAGAGTTCCTTCAGAAGATGAAAGAAATCGTGGTAAGCTCCCACCGTGAAGGTAAACTGACAACGAGGATCCTTTCGATAGGCTTCCACCGAAGCCTCGTTCCGGCTGAGCCAGGATCCCGGACGCAGCCGGTTGCCGTACTGCATGGCGAACTGCCCCAGTGCCACCGCATCCAGAAGTCGGCTGCGATAACGGCGTCCGCGCAGCTGCTCCAGGCGTTCTGCCAGAGCCAGACCGGTGCGGACCTCCGCTTCCCGGAAATCGCCGGTCCCGCAGATCACGGCTCCCTGTATCTCCTTTCCATAACGGGTGATATAGCGCCGCAGCAGAAAAGAACCCATGCTGTGTCCCAGAATAAAGACCGGTACATCGGGATGAAGCCGCTTCGCCAGACAGGTGATCCGGTGCATATCCTTCACCAGACAGGCATCCCCCTTCTCATCCGCAAAATACCCCAGATCCTCCGGATCACGCACCGACGCCCCGTGTCCCAGATGATCGTGACCGATCACCGCGAAACCGGCCTCCGTCATGTGCTCCGCCAGTTCCTCATAACGCCCGATATGTTCCACCATTCCATGCACGATCTGAAAGACGGCCCGCACTTCTCCCTCCGGGATCCAGTGTATTCCATGGAGGGTCGTCAATCCGTCCGAAGAGGGAATGGTAAATCTCCTTTTCTCCATAAGCGCCTCCTGTTCCGGTTTTCCTGTGTTCGATTATAGCAGTTTCTTCCGCCGGATACAAGAATATTCAGCCAGCCCCTGTCTATGCGGCTTCCCCGTCAGATTCGCGGCCAAGCGTCTTTGGACAGACCGGAAGGAGTCTCGGCCAGATAGCGCCGACATTTGCCCAGAGCCCGCTTCTCGATCCGGCTGACATAGCTGCGGCTGATCCCCAGGGATTTCGCCACCTCCTTCTGCGTCACTCCCTCCCTGCGGCCCATCCCGTAACGCATGGTCAGGATCCGATATTCGGTCTCTGTCAGGATCTGCGGCATGCTCCGCTGCAGCCTCTCCAACGTGTCCGTGAAATACAGCGTTTCCACAATGTCCGTTTCCTGACTCTCCATGATGTCCACCAGCTGGATCTCATTCCCCTCTTTGTCCGTGCCGATGGGATCAAACATAGATACATCCTTTCGATATTTACGGTCGGAGCGCAGCGTCATCAGGATCTCATTTTCAATACATTTTGCCGCGTAGGTGGCCAGGCGGCTTCCTTTTCCCAGACGATACGAATCCACCGCTTTGATGAGGCCGATGGTGCCGATCGAAATCATATCCTCCATCTCCCGCTCCGGAAAATTGTATTTCTTCGCCACATGAGCAACCAGGCGCAAATTCCTCTCGATCAAAACCCTCCGCGCTTCCGGGTCCCCCTGTTCCAGGCGTTCCAGATACGCCTTCTCCTCTCCGACTGTCAGCGGCCTGGGAAATGTCTTCAAAAAAGCACCCCCTCACAGGTTTTACTTCTAATCTATGAGGGAGTGCTTTTCTATGTTCGATGCTGTTTTTTCACAGCCCCTGTAATTCTGATCTTCCGGTGGGAAGCTCCGTCTCTCTACTCACCGGCTTCTTCTGCGGCTGCCGCCGCTTCCGCCTCTGTTGCCGCTTCCGTCGGCTCCGCGGTCGTGGCCTCCGTCGCCGCCTGTGTCGTCGCTTCCGTCGTCGCCTGCGTTGTCGCTTCCGTCGCTTCTGCGGTCGTGGCCTCCGTCGTCGCCTGTGTCGTGGCCTCCGTCGTTGCTTCCGTCGTCTTTTCTTTCTCCGTTGTCTCCGTCGTCTCTTCTTCCGTGACGGTCGTTTCTTCTTCCGTGGTCGTCGTCTCTGCGGTCGTCGTTGTCTTCTCCGGCGCTGTGTAACTGGTCTGGCCGCCATAGACAACAACCGGCGTTCCCACCGAAATATAGCTGTACAGCTTCGCTGCTACGCTGACAGGAAGGTTCACGCAGCCGTGAGAGCCGTTCGTCAGGTAAATCGAACCGCCAAAGCTACTCCGCCACGACGCATCGTGGAAACCATATCCGCCGTAGAAGGGCATCCAGTAGGAGACATCCGTTTCATAATCCTCGCCCGTCAGGGTGCGGTCCTTCTCCATGGAATAAATGGAATACACACCGGTGGGCGTCCGGTTTCCATCTGAAACATCGCCGGATACCACACTGCTCGAGAGCAGGCAGGATCCGCTTCGGTAATAATACATCATCTGTGCCGTCAGATTCACTTCGATGTAGGTGCTTCCTACATCATTTCCCGTGTGGCTGGCCGCCGTCTGCGAATAGACCGGATCCTGAGAAAGCGTGGCTCCGGCTGTCACGGCTTCCACCACGGCCTCCAGCGTCGCTGACTGATCGATCTTCCAGCCGTAGGTTCCTCCGCTGACCGTGATCGTGCTCCCCGCCGTGGTCGTAAACGTGTGGTTCGTGCCGTAGGTATCGTATTTGTCTGCCAGAGCCGCCACCCACTCCGCCAGCGGCGTGCTGTCAAATGTCAGGCTGTACGCGTCGTCCAGCGTCAGGCAGCTCTGAATGGTCTCCTTCGTCAGGCTCTCCGCCCCGGCGTCATCAAAGGTCAGCTCCACGTCCGCCGTCAGATAGGTGTTCATATCCGTCACAGCCGTCCGCATGGCATCCGTCGCTTCGAGCGTCTCCCCGTAGAAGCCCTCCGACTCCAGATCAAGGGTCTCCTCCAGCGTCGTATAGCACTCCACGATCCGATCTGTCACCGCATCGACGTCTACCATCGTGCCGAGAACCGCTTCCTCCAGCACATAGAGCTCCGTCGTTTCATCATACGTGATACTGCAGTCCTGCGACTCCGTCATATCCGTGAACAGATCCAGTGACGCCACAGCTGACCGCAGCGCTTCTTCATCCATCGTCACGACGGTTGTCACCGTGTAATTCTCCGGATTTTCCTCCGCGTCCCGGTACGCACTGTGATCCTGCTGATCCAGCACATCCTGCAGATCGACGCTGAAGTCCATCTCCATGCTCGCCGCCTCGGTATCCATCACGATATCCTCACTGCGTCCGGAAATCGTCAGCGTGTACGTGCTGACCACCTCAGCCAGCGCTTCTCTGGCCTCATCCACCGTCAGATCGCCGCAGGCCACGCCGTTGATGGTGGTTCCCGGAAGGAAATGCTCCTTATAATATGTAATTTTCTGCTGATTCTGCACCAGAGACACGACGGCAACAGCACAGACAGCCAGAACCGCCACTCCGGCGACTCCCAGAGCAATCAGCTTCTTCCGATTGGAGCTGCCGCCCTCGTCGCCTCCGTCTCCGCCCTGACCGGACTCTTCCGGATCGTCATAAAGATCTGTCTCCGGGTTTTCCGCATGCTCCGCGGCGCCGCCGACAAGGATCTCCTCAAAATCATCATTGAGTTCCCCGCGATCGTCGCCGGTCCCGGACGATGGCTCTTCCCCGCCGGGAACCGCTTCTTCGAAGCGCTCTTCCTCCCCGGAATATGCCGCTTCTTCCCGACGTGCGCTCCGGGACCGCCGCCTTCCCCGGCGGTTTTCACGGGCCTTCTGCTTCTCCTTCCTTTCCGCCTCTCGTTTCTCCCGGCGGCGTCTCTCCTTCCAATCCTCCCGGCTCTCTTCCTCCGCGGCCCGGGCCCGAATGGCCTCCGCCACCGGATTCTTCGTCACTGCATCCTCCGCGTCACTGGCGTCCTCGTCCAGCTCATCCAGATGATCCAGATAATTCTCTGTCACTGTGCCGAGTCCCACCGGTGTCTCCTCCGCGCTGCGGGCCCCGGTGTCGATCTCTTCAAACAGGTCGAGTTCCTCGAAGTCATCATCAAACTCTTTTTTCATATTCTATACACCTTCGATATCATTCACAGATCCATCCATTTATATCCCGTCTCCACGGGTATGCTATCCTGGTTCATTTTACAATTCCCTTCCATCAAATGCAAGCACTTTTGCCGGGCGGTCTCTGCAATTCGGAAAATCTTCACATTTTCCTCCTCAGGCTCCGTCCGGATCGCCGGGCCTCCGCAGCAGGCAGGAGCGCCGCCATGCACATCACCCTGACAAAAAGTGATGGCGAAATCATCACTTTTTGTTTGTGGACTTTTTCGCTGACTTCTTTAAAATAAGATTGCAACCATCTTTCTGGAAATGTATAATACAAGGAGAAAGCATGAACGAAGAACTGAAACGTGACATCCGGCAGGCCGAAGCCCGCTCCCAGTATGATACGCAGTGCAAGCGTGTCCTCGCGCACAGAATCATCCTGGCATGGATTGTCCGCTATACGATGTCTGAATTCTCTTCCTTCTCTCTGGAGGAGATACAGGACTGCATTGAGAATCCGGAGATTTCCACGGTGGAAGTAGAACCCGACATCAATCACGGCAGAAAGCAACCGGAAAAAATCACTGGTCTGGCCACTGAGAGTTCCCTGCCCGGCGAGGGAAGAATCACATATGACGTTTATTTTTCTCTCCGTCTGCCAGCGAAAAACGAATACCGCCGCATCTATGTCAACGTAGAGGCTCAGAAGAAATATCATCCCGGCTACCAGATTTTAAGCCGTGGCGTGTACTACACCAGTCGAATGATTTCTTCCCAACGCGGCACTGAGTTTTCAGACTCCGATTACGACAAACTGAAAAAGGTCTGCTCCATCTGGTTGTGCCTGAATGCTCCTGCTGAGATCGGCAACGCCATCTCGGAGTATTCTCTGACCAAACATGATATCCTGCCGGGGATCCCGGATATTCGGAGCGCTTACGATAAGATTTCCATTGTTCAGGTGGCGCTAAACGAGAAAAAGGATAGTATCCATGAACTAACCGGCATGCTCAATGTCTTATTCTCCATGACCATGCCTGCGGAGACAAAGCTGAATATTCTGGAGCACAGATACCATATGGATCTTGCGCCGGATCTGAAAGGAGATGTGAATGTTATGTGTAATCTGGGAGATCTCGCCATTGATCTTGGATATGAGAGAGGAATACAACAGGGACTGAAGCAAGGACTTGAGCAGGGGCTTGAGCGAGGACTTGAACAGGGACTTCAGAAGGGGATCAAGCAGGGAGTTCAATCCGGTCAGGATGAGCTCATCCTCTCCATGCTCAGGAATCACATTTCTCCGGAGGATATTTCTCATATGACCAATCTTCCTCTGGAACGAATACGGCACGCTGCTGAGGCCGGGAATTAAAATATGGAAATCCTTACTTCTTAAAAGGGGGCGGCCCATATGGGCCGCCCCC